>JAJFLK010000296.1 GCA_021772735.1 Candidatus Sumerlaeota bacterium
AAGCGCTGCGGGCAGGCATCTCACGAAATCAAGCGGGATCGAAAAGAGCAAGGACGGCTTGCCCGCCATCTTCGGCGTGACGTCGCGGATGTTGGCCAATTTGATGTAAACGATATCGCGCAGCATGTCTCCGAATCGGTCGTTTTTGATCATCATCAAATATCGCACGTTGATGAACGGCGCGTCGAACCCCCTGCCGGTCACATCGCTCGAACCCTCGCCGAGATGATGGCTGACGGCCTCGGGCGCATACCAGCACCGCCAGCCGGCCATCGCGGCGCGCCAATCAAGATCGGCGTCGTTGCCATAGAGAAAGAACAGCGGATCGAAAATCCCCGCATCGTCTCTCAAATCCTCAAGCATCTCGCGCGACATCAACGCGCATGCGCCGTTCGCGCCGGGGATCGCCTCTTCGGTGTCGAACTGCCCCCGATCTTCCTGACCGGAGCCTCGATTATAAACCAGCCGGCTGCGAGGCATGACGTGACCTGCGGAATAGATGCGCCCGGTCGGTTCGCCCTCGGCGTTCATCTGGAGAACTTTGCCCTGGACCGAACCGCATCGCTCGGCGCGATTGCGCGCGAGGCAAGCCGCGAGGTTGGCAATGCAATCCGGTTCGAGGCGGATGTCCGTATTGAGCGCGAGCAGCGCGTCGCCACGCATCGAGTGGATGGCTTGATTGAGCGCCGGGCCGTAGCCCATGTTGGTCGCGTTCTCGATGATGCGGACCTCGCCGAATTCGCGCCGAACGAACATAACCGAATCATCCGACGAGGCGTTATCGATGAACAGTATTTCGAGGCTCACGTCGGTTTGAGCGCGCAGCGAGCCAAGGCATGCGGGCAGGAAACGGCGGCCGTTCCAGTTGACCACCGCGACGGTGATCGCGGGCGCGGCTTGCGTGGGGCTTGAGTCGGACTCGGGCATGGACGGTATATAGCCGCGCGGCGAGGAAATGAATACGATGAAGTTGGGATCGCGAGGCGCGGGAGCGCTGGGCCTGCGACTTTAAAGAGAAGAGGAACCACAGATTTCACAGATTACACAGATTTGAAGAGAAGCGAACCACGGGGTTCAAGGGGGTCAAGGGGAGGAAGCGCTCAGATCACAAGAGATCCACCTTTTTGGAATCTGTGTAAATCTGTGAAATCTGTGGTTCTCCCCTCTTGATCCGGCGTCTTCTGGCAATCTGCGCCGAATGGCCCGCTCCAGTTTATCCGTGATAATTGCGCCGGATCGTGGCTCATTTGGTGCGTTCGAATCCACAGAGCACCACGAGGGAGGAACCCCCAACCAATGGCGACCGATACCCCGACAACACCCCCGGCGGCGAGCACCGCGCGTTCGGCCGAACTCTTCGAGCGCGCCCGAGGCGTGATCCCCGGCGGCGTGAACAGCCCCGTGCGGGCATTCAAATCCGTGGGCGGTGCTCCTCGATTCATGGTTCGCGGCGAGGGCCCGCGTCTCTACGACGCCGACGGCAATTCCTATATCGATTACATCGGCTCGTGGGGGCCGTTGATCCTGGGTCATGCGCACCCGCAGGTCACCGCCGCGATCGCCGAAGCCTTGGCGCGCGGCACATCATTCGGCTGCCCGACCGAGCTTGAGATCGAGATGGCGGAGTTGGTATGCGAAGCCGTCGCCTCGGTCGAAGTCGTGCGGATGGTCAACAGCGGCACCGAGGCCGCGATGTCGATCCTGCGCCTCGCACGCGGGGCGACCGGGCGCGAGAAGATCATCAAGATGGACGGCGGATATCACGGTCACGCCGATAGCCTTCTGGTGCAGGCGGGCTCGGGCGTCGCGACGCTCGGCCTGCCCGATAGCCCAGGCGTGACCGGCGGCACGACGGCCGATACGATCACCGTGCCGTATAACGACCTGGCATCGGTCGAGGGTGCGTTTGGCGAACACGATGGTCAGATCGCTGCAATTATCATCGAGCCCATCGCCGGGAACATGGGCTGCGTTCCCCCGGCCGAGGGTTACCTGCAGGGTCTGCGCGATCTGACGAGCAAGCATGGCGCGCTGCTTATTTTTGACGAGGTCATGACGGGATTCCGGGTCGGGTTCGGCGGAGCGCAGACGCTCTATGGCGTCAAGCCGGACCTGACGATGTTCGGCAAGGTGATCGGCGGCGGACTGCCGGTCGGCGCATACGGCGGGCGGCGCGACCTGATGGAACAGATCGCTCCGGCCGGGCCGATCTATCAGGCCGGGACACTTTCGGGCAATCCGATCGCGATGACGGCCGGGCTTGCGACGTTGCGGATTCTGCGCGATGGGGGCGCCGGCGATGGGGGCGCCGGGAGCGTTTATGAAGCGCTCGAAGCCAGCGGCGCGGCGCTGGCGGCCGGGCTGGCCGAGGCTGCGCTCGAAGCGGGTATTGAGATCTATCAGACGCGTGTCGGATCGATGTCAGGGATGTTTTTTCAATCGGGGCCGGTGGGCGATTTCGCCTCGGCCAAGTTATCCGATACCGATCGTTACGCGAAATTCTTTCACGGCATGCTGGCCGAGGGCGTTTACTTCGCGCCTTCGCAATTCGAGGCCGCGTTTATATCCGCCGCGCATGCTGAATCCGATATCGAGCAGACAATTGCGGCGGCACGGAAGGTCATGAAGACGATGTGATGTCGGGGGAACATATCGGCCTGACGTTACGCCGAGTGGACCAATCGAACTGATTGTCATGGGTTGTTCGGTGGCTCAGAGTATTACTTGCCCGCCTCGCCCGCTTTCCGTTTCCCCAGAAGAATAACAGACCCCACGACCATCAAAATAGCGTACGCAAACTCCTGGGTTAGATTCGTGTAGTCGATTGCGGGTACGAAGGTTTCTCCTGCGGCTTCATAAGCTGGCATTGGATCGAAGCGAAGATGCCGACCCAATTGGTGGTAGTAGAATTTGTCTTCCGTTGC
>JAJFLK010000297.1 GCA_021772735.1 Candidatus Sumerlaeota bacterium
GGTCAGGCGACGCCGATGACATATCGTGTCAGCGAGACGGGGAAACAATACGTGGTCATCGCGGCCGGAGGGCACGGCCGCGCTGGCACGAAGCTCGGAGATTCGCTCGTGGCATTTGCGCTGCCCGGCGAGTAGGTCGAGTAGGAACTCTTCAATACGTAGGATATGGGCACGTTTGCCCGCGAGGCCCGGTATTGCTTGATTTGGTCGGCGGGCGGGCGATAGGATCGCGCCGATTATTCGCCCGCTTTGGATGAACCATGACCACACAGATCAGCACCGAAGAATTGACCCCGCGCGCGATCGTCAGTGCGCTGGACCGGCACATCGTCGGCCAGGCCGAGGCCAAGAAGGTCGTCGCGATCGCCCTGCGCAACCGCACGCGAAGGCGCGCGCTTGAGGACGATTTGCGCGATGAAGTCAGCCCGAAGAACATCATCATGATCGGTCCGACCGGCGTCGGCAAAACCGAGATCGCCCGGCGGCTGGCGCGCTTGACCAGGGCCCCATTCGTAAAAGTCGAAGCGACCAAATACACCGAGATCGGATATGTCGGCCGGGATGTCGAATCCATGGTTCGCGATCTGGTCGAGACGGCGATCAAGCTCGTGCGCGAGGAGCGGATCGTAGTCATCCGGTCTGAAGCCGAGCGCAAGGCGCGCGACAAGTTGATCGGCATACTCCAGGGCGGCGGCGCGGGCGGCGCGGAATCACGCCGCGCCACGGTCTTCACCGACGCGGACACCGGTTCCGGCCCCGGCGCACAGACCTCCATTGCGAGCCGCGAGGAGATCGCTCGGCAATACGATCGCGGCGAACTGGACGAGCGCGAGGTCGAGGTCGAGGTTCAGCAGAGCAGCAATGCGGATGGCCTCATCGGAATGATGGGCGTGGATGAATCCATGATGGGCGGGCTGCGCGAGATGATGGAGAAGAGTTTCCCTGCTCGGAGTCAGCGCTCGCGGATGAGTGTTGCTGACGCGCGCAAGGTTCTGGTCGATCAGGAAATCGACAAGCTGCTCGACATGGACAAGATCAAGCGCGAGGCGATCGAGCGCGCCGAGCAGAGCGGTATCATTTTCATCGACGAACTGGACAAGATCGCCGGTCAGCGCGAAGGGCACGGGCCGGATGTTTCGCGCCAGGGCGTGCAGCGCGATATCCTGCCGATCATCGAAGGCTGCACCGTGACGACCAAGCACGGCCAGGTCAGCACGGACCACGTTTTGTTCATCGCCGCCGGTGCGTTTCACATGACCAAGCCCTCGGACCTGATCCCCGAGCTTCAGGGACGATTCCCGTTGCGCGTTGAATTGCAATCACTTGGGGCCAAGGACTTCGAGCGAATCCTGACCGAGCCCGAGCCCTCGCTCGTCGATCAATACAAAGCCCTGCTCCGCACTGATGGTGTGTTTCTGGACTTCGCCGAGGAGTCCATCGTCGAGATCGCGAGGCATGCGGCCGATATCAATGAGAGCACCGAGGACATCGGCGCGCGGCGGCTGCATACGATTCTGGAGCGCGTCCTGCAGGACGTGAGTTTTGACGCGCCCGATGCGGCACGCGGCGAGGTGACGATCGACCGCGACTACGTCCGCACTCGGCTCGAAGTGTTGACGAAAGATCAAGACCTGAGCCGATTTATTCTGTAGACTCTCCCTCGATTTTGCCCCGTCCGGGATCGCCCCGGTGAGGGCCGGGCGGTTGCCTCGCCGAGAAGGACACTCATAAGAGATGCGATTCATCATCGAAGCCGAAGGTTACGCCACCGTTCCCGTCGAGGAATTCATGCCCCGGCATTGGGTCGTCAAATGCGTGGATAAAGGCCGGCTCGTCGAGCTGCATCGTTTCTTCCGCTCGCCGGAGAATTACATTTATCATCGCGGCAAACACGGCGATCACGAACTGGCCGCGCAGGACGCATTGGTCAAGCACTTTGAGGACCGCAAAGAGCTTCGCCTCTCGGGCCCCGGCGAGCGCACCAAGCCAAGGATCAAGGCCGAGCGCTGATCCGGCCCGGCCACCGCAAGTTTTCAGACTGATTTACTCGTAAACCAAATCGACGTCGACCATCTCGGCGGTCGTGCCGTCGGTAAACTCGAACTCTGCGGTCCCGGTAGTGAGGTTTCCATCGGGCCGCAGTATTTCGACAGGCTTGTATTCGAGAAGAAGCCGCTCCACACCGACTTCATCGAGCGGCCTGAACTCGAGGCCGCCGACGATGCCATTTCGATTGACGTCATAGTAGGCGACGAGCTGCGAGTAGATCGGATCCTTGGAGTCGATCATGCCGTCGCGATTCAGATCGAATCGGCCGAGTTCCTCAAGACCGTTCTTCGCTCCGTGGTGATCGCCGAACAGTTCCTTGCCGCCGTTGATCAGCCCGTCGCCGTTGCGGTCCATTGCGAGGAACGCATCGCCATCGGCGACGAAGGCAGCCTGCTCGACTTTGCCGTCGCCCGTGAGGTCGAATCGCTGACCTCGCGCGGCCGTGGTCAGGTCGATCTCGCCGTTGCGATTCAGGTCGAGTACAATCGGGTCGGCGCGGCGGGTGCCTCCGATGGTGACCTGGAGCCGGAGCGTCTCAGAATTTTCGACCGAGAGGCGCGTCACCGTTACGCCCTCGCGATTGCCCGATTGCTGAAACTCGGCCAAGACCGCGTCGATCCGCGCGGTGCGAGATACCTCGATCTCAAATGTGAATCCCCGCTCGACGACAGTCAGAGCCGAGGCCTGCTGGGTATTGAGCGTCGCCAACGCATTGGACGCAAACTCGGCCGCGACCCGGCCGATGTTACCCCGCGCGACGCGCGCCGCGCCCGCGGTCCGGCCCGAACCCGATGTCGAGAGAAAATGTTGCATGCGATCCACGAACTTCCGAATGCGCGCGAGCGATTCGTGACCCTTCTTGCCGTCGCCTTCGAGCTGCATGACCAGGCGAGCCAGGAGTTCGAGTCTCCCGCTCGGGTCGATGGGTCGCTCAAGGGAAACCGGTTCGGCGGCGGTTGCGGCTGCGGGGAGTGGCGACGGCGTGACTTGAGCGATTAACTCGGCGATCGGAATCTGTGGGGCGCTCGAACCCGGCGTCGCCGAAGGATTGACTTGTCCCCCGGCTTGCGCCGGAGGCGCGAAGGCCCGAAGCAGCGCGAAGAGTTCGGAACGAATAGCCGAGGGATTGGTCGTCGGCGATGGCGGGGGATTTGCACCGGATGGGAAAACGGGTTCGGCTTCGGCCGTTGGTCTGGTTGCCTGCTCGGGCCTGGTTTGGGGCGCGGGCGGCGTTGCCGGTTGGGGGACGATCGGGGCCGGGCCGGCGGGCACAGATTGATGCGTTGTTTGAGGCGTTGTCTGGTGCGCTGTCTGTGACGGCACCTGAGGCGTCGCCGGGGGTGTTCCGGCGGTGGGCGAAGGGGGCGGTGCTGGGGTCGTCGGTGTTGGGGTTGGCGAGAGCAGCAGTGCGGAAACAAGAGGGCGCGAGATGAGCAAAGTCGCCGAATCAAACGCGAGCGCCTGGCGGCCGAAAACAAGTTCGAGCCCGGCGCGGATGTCTGCGGGGAGTTTGGAGAGCGCTTCAATGACCTGCGGCGAGGGAGCGGCGACCTCGGCCGCAGATTGGCCGGGAACTGCCGGTGACGGCGGAGCGGCTGAGGCGCGTGGGGCCTGAGACCCGGGAGGCGCGGCCGGAGCTTGAGACTTCTGAGGCGAGCCCGATGCCCTGCCCGAAGCGGCCATCCGACCGAGCCGGCCCAGCGCTTGAGCGATCAGGTCGACCGCATCGGCGCGAATCGCGCCCGCGATTGTCGAGGGCGACGGCGCAGAGGCTGCGGGTGAAACTTGGGGTTCGGCGGAAGTGACCGATGCCTTCCCACGCGCGTTCGCTTTGCCAAGTCTGTCCAGCGCCAGGGAGATCAGCTCGATGACTTCGGCGTGGATGGCAACAGCGAAATTTGTTGCGGTGTTTGCTGTGGTTCTTGCGGGTGACTGCGCTTGTGATGAAACGGACGCGGGGCCTTGAGCCGGGGGCTGGGGAATCGTGACCGGCGCTTTTGCAGGCAAGTTTGCTTTGCCCAGTTTACCCAGAGCCTGAATCAGCAGGTCGATCGCTTCTGTCGGGGTCGTGCGCGCGACATCTGCGGGCCGTGTCGCGCTTGTCGCTTCGCCAGGGAGAGGTTGTGGCGCGGGGATTTCGACCGAAGCCTTGGCGGGCGCGTTTGCCTTGCCGAGCCGGCCCAGCGCCTGAGAGATCAGGTCGATGACTTCAGTGCGGATCGAGTGCGCAGCATCTGTGGGTCGTGCCGCACTTCCGTTCTCAGCGGTTAGAGGTTGCGTTGCGGAAATCTCAACGGATGCTTTTCCGGGCAAGTTGGCTTCGACGGGTGCACGCACCTTGCCGAGTTTACCGAGCGCCAGCGTGAGCAGGTCGATGACTTCGGTATGAATGGCGTGCGTGACTTGCTCGGGCTGCGCACCTCTCGCCTTTGCGCCCGCCGGCGGTTCGCCTCCTGGCGCCGGGGCTGGGCTGTCGCCCGCCGGGGTCGGTGCGCTTTGCGGGATCGACGCGGGCAAGGGGTTCGAACCGTGCTCGAGGGCCGGCTGAATTGGGGCTGGACCGCCCGAAGCGGGAGGTGAATTTGACAGGGATGCAAACAGCGCCTTCGCGGAGAACGACTCCAGAAGTGTGCGAATGCGATTGAGAATGCGAGCGGGCGAATCGGCGCGTCCCGTGCCTGATTCAGAGGTCGTGGTCCGCAATTCCTCGACCAGCTTCTCAAGGCTCTCTGCGGCATCGCCAGAAGGCTGGCTCGATGGATGACCGTTGGTCGCCGGCCCGAGCCCGGGGCGCCCATCGGGCGTTCGAGCTGCAAGTTGAGCCGCGAGCCGTGCGACGCTTGCCCGAATATGATTCGCAACTTCGAGCAACGCCCGCTCGGCTTCGAGTTGCAAGGCCGCGTTTGGATCAAAAGTTTGGGGGGCGGGTTCGCCGGGCGCGGGCGGCGGAGCGACTTCGGAACCCGGGGGCGGAGCCGGTGCCGGTTGTGTTGCCTGGGACGGTGTAGTCGCGGGCGGGCCCGCTGTCGTCGAGGTTGATGTCGCCGGTGTCGCTGCCGGCGCGTCGGGCCCGCGTTCGGCCACATTCGGATCCGATCCCCGCGCGTCGGGCCTTGGCGCGAGCGCCGCTTCGCGCAAGGCCGCGATCTGCACGGCTGAAGGCGGGATGCTCGGGGGCAGACTGTTCATCTCGTCGTGACCTTCCATGGTCGGGCCAGGCGCAAGGGCGACCGCTCATTCACGCTCCGACCCGTTTCTTATCGGTTCAAACCGACGGCGCAATGACCATGTCTTCGGGGAGAGACAGCAGTCGGGGTCGCGACAGGGAAGATTGTTAAATATTGATTTGGCTTGGGTTGGACGCGTTGGGTTAGAGTCCGTCTCGAATCTCGGGCATCAGGCGGCGAAGGAAAAGCATGCCCGCTCCGAGGCTGAGGAGGGGGCAGATCAAAAGCACCGCCGGGGCGAGCGGGCCGGGAGCGGCAAGGGAGTCGCCGAACGCGGCCTGCGCCGCTCCGATGAACTGGGCCAGAGGGTTTAGAGCAAGGACCGACGCCGCCATGCTGAGCGAGGACTCTCGTATGAGCGACGCCGGATAGACGATCGGGTTGAGCCAGAAACCGATTTGCAGGACGACTGTGACGACTTGGAACGTATCGCGAAAGAAGACGTGAAACGAGGAGAGGATCATCCCGATGCCGGCGGCCATCACGCCGACCAGCCACAGGATCGGGAAGGTCCAGAGCCAGGTCGCCGGCGGAGGGGCGCCTGTGACTAGAAGGAGAATCCACAACGCGGCGAGGCCGATGGAATGGACGAGCAGCACATTGGCCAGGATCGACGCGTGCAGTAAAATGGGCGGGAACGAAATCCGTTTGATGAAATTCGCGTTCTCGACGAACGTCGGGGTGCTGCGGCCGAGGACATCGGCAAAAACCAGCCAGACGATCATGCCCGCGCAAAGGTGGATGACGTAGTCGCGACCCGATGCTTCGGAGCCCGGTCGGTTCGTGATCAGCGCGGAGAAGATGATGATGTAGATGAGGATCATCATCACCGGGTGGATGACGTTCCACAGAGAGCCCAGAGCCGAGCCCGCGTAACGGACCTTGAGATCGCGCCGGACCAGGAGGGAAAAGAAATCCCACGCCTCGCGCCTCGAAGCTGATGCGGGCGAGGATGGTGATGAGGGTGAAGCGGGATCAGCCGCCGCAGAGGTGCTCATGGGACATTGTTTGCCGAACCGCGCCAGAGATTAAACGAAAATCCTGATTCGAGAGCCAAGGAAACGCGGCAAGAGATAAGAAACCACAGATTTCACCGATTTACACAGATATGAAGAGATGGGAACCACGGGGACACGAGGAACACGGGGAAGAGGTGCGTTGAGCGAAGGATGTCGCCACTTCTCGAATCTGTGTAAATCGGTGAAATCTGATGTTTCTTTTCCCCATGCCTCTGATTCGTAATTGATGGCGAGCGGCATAGCTCGCCCGCCGGTGGCTCTGATATACTGGCGACCATGCTTGCTCCGTTCATCAAGCGCAACGGCGTCCTGATCGCCACATTTATCGTCTACGTGGCGGGCGTGTTTGCCGTGACGTTCATCATCGATAAGCTGATCTATCAGCCCAGGAAGAGCGGTATCTACGTAGAGTTCGAGCTGGGCCGGATCTTTCCCGAGCAGATCGGCAGCATCGAAACGCAGCGAGAAATTTGGAAGGCGATACTCCTGCAAGGCGACATGGATGACCCGAGGATTGAGGAGATCAAGCAGATGGCTTCGGAGGTCGTGCGCGGTGAAAGCAGCATTTATCGCATCACATTCAGCGACGACGAGGGCCAAGTCGATTTCGATATTACCGAACCGAAGATGCGCCGATTTCAAAATTTCTCGACCTCGCTTTGGTTGCCGGCATTTAGCCTGCGCCAGGGCATCAATTTTTACACCGGTGAATCGGGGTCGAGGACGCGGCTGGGCGATTGGTTTTTCTACTTCACCACGCCTTCGGAGGTTCCCGAGGAACTGGAGAAGGATATCGTCGAGCTCACGCGTAGCTATCGCGTGTTTACGCTCGTCATATTCGGCATCGTTACGCTTATCTTCGGGGCTTTCACTCGTTGGCTTCTGATCCCGATGCGCAACGTCACCGATTCCATCGAATCCTCGGCCGAAGACAGGACTCGCTTCATCGCGCGGCCCTCGACGCATCTCGAAGAGCTATACAATCTGATGGCCCGCAACACGGTCCTGCTTCGGCTTCAGGAGCGCCTTGCCGAGCGGATCACCGAGAGCGATCAGGTGACCGGCTGGGAACTTCTCGATCTCGCGTGCCACTTCATTTGCGATCAGCACCCCGGAGCCGCGCTGGCCTGCCTGGAATTAAAGCTTGGGGATACAGGCGTGCTGCTCCAGACCGGCCGGATGAGCGCGCCGCAGAGCTCCTCGCGCGTGCGCGATCGCAATGGCCAAAATCTTGTCGCGGAGTTGAGAACGAGGTTCGCGAATCAGCCCAGGGGCGGCGACGCGGCCGGCGTTGACACAGGCGCTTCTCGCCCGGCGCCGGGGTTGCGTTCGCCGGTCGCGACGCAGCTGGTCGCGTCCCCAACCCGCGCAAGCACATACTTCGCATTGGGCCTGGCGCTTGGAACGTCGGCGGATGAAGCCCCCGAATATTCGGCAGATGGGCTGCTGGCGCGCGTGACCTCAATCGTCGAGGCAAGCCTGCAGGCTCTGGCCGCGCGCGCGAAGATCGTCGAGCGCGAGACCGGCCGCGCGAGCATCAATCTATCGCGGAACCTGGGTCATGATCTCACCAACGTTATCGCGCGCAGCAAGCTTGAGCTTGTGACGCTCCAAACCCTGCTGGCCGATGGGGGCCGCGACCTGGACGAGCAGCGCTCGAGCATCCTGCGCGACAGCCTGCTCGGCCTGCTCGATTCGACCCGATTCATGCAAGAGCTGGTCAATCTGTATCGCGCGTATGCATACCTGAAGCAGCCCGTCCTGGAATCGACCGAAGCCAATGAACTCATCAACGAGACCGTCGGTCTTTTTTCTCTCTCCACATCGATGAACGTGCGTTTCGCGCAGAATCTCGACGATGCGGCGCCGTCGTGTTTTGTCGATCCGCGTCTGATCAAGCTCGCGCTCTTTAATCTTTTCTCCAATGCGTTGGATGCGATCCGGAAGGTTGGGGAAGACTCCGGCGCGGAGTGGATCATCTCGATCACGACCGGGCGCTCCGAAGATGGCGGGCTGCAGATCGCAGTCCAGGATTCGGGCACCGGCATTATCAACGACAAAGGGGAGCCGGCGACTCCGGCCGAGATCGAGCGAATCTTTTCGCTCGGCTTTACGCGGAAAGACGATCCGGATCACGAGGGCGAGGGGCTCGGGTTGCACTGGGTCCGGACGATCGTCGAAGACATCCACGATGGGACAATCCGCGCAGAGAACGCGCCCGAGGGCGGCGCCCGATTCGTGATGACTTTCCCCGCGTTGAATGATGAAAATCTTGAGCAGGCCACGGCCCGAACGTCGGCAAGCGAATAATCCACCCGATTGCCTCAACCGTATTTGCGCATCAGACCGACGACCACGCCCTGGATCTTGACCGAGGCGGCGGGGTAGCGCAGGGGCTTCATCGTGGCATTGGCCGGTTCGAGCCGAATCTTGCGTTTACCCTCGGGATAGAATTTTTTGACCGTCGCTTCTTCCCCTTCGATCAGGGCGACGACCGTTTGGCCGGGCAGGGCCGTCTCGCGCTGTTCGACGATGATCATATCGCCATCGTGGATTCCATCATCGATCATCGAATCGCCCTGCACGCGCAGGACGAACGAATCCTTCGCGCCGACGAACTCGCGCGGGACATCGATGCGGTCCGCGGTCTCCATGGCCTCGATGGGCGAACCGGCGGCGACGTATCCGTGCAGCGGAAGGCTGGCCGAGGGCTTGGGCGCCGTGGTCAGCTCGACCGATCGGCTGTGATTCCAGTTGCGCTTGATCTGCCCTTTTTTTTCCAGATTTTGCAGATGCTTGTGGACCGTCGCCGGGGATGACAGGCCCATCATCCGGCCGATCTCTTCGAGCGTCGGTGAATATTCGTTCTCGTCGATGAAATCCCGAATGCAATCCAGCATCTGTCGCTGTCGCTTGGTGAGATACATGATGGCCTCCGCCTTTGACTCGGTGCGATTCTATCCGGGGCGAAGAATATCCGATCAAACGGCGAAGGTAAAGCGAAAAGTGTTCTGATGAAAATCGCAGTGCGACCCGAGATGTGTGGGCGGAACAAGAAGCGATTCGGACGCGCCACTGCGTCCGGACGTGTCAACGCGCCAAACCTAATTCGCGTCGAGCCAGTCTTGATACTGACGGCGAGCGGAATTCGCGTCCGGTCATCAAGCGACATTGCGAGCTGTGAGCGCGGAGATTCGTGATAGTGCTTATCGATTCCACCCAAACAATACCCGCGAGGCCGACCTAAGGGGGCCACACGCAATAGTTATGAACATGAAAACTCGAGCCCATTTTGGCGCTCTGGCGCTGCTCACTGTCGGTTCCGCAATCTATACCCTCTGCGGCGCATCGGAGCCGGCGGTCGGCGCGCAAGCCGAAGCCGTCGCTCGCACCGCAACCTAGCCGTTTCGTTTCGGTCTGCCGGATCTCGATGTGAACATCGTCGCCAATACTGATGCGCGTTTCGACGGCAATGTTGTTCTGATCGATGCCTTCGGTTCGTGGTGCCCGCCGTGCATGGGCGCGATCCCGCACCTGAACGAATTGCAGGTCAAGTATCGCGATCGCGGGCTTGAGATTGTGGGCGTCGACTTTGAACGTAGCACGAACCCGCGAAGGCGCGAAGCCAAAGGACGAAAGATCGTCAAGAAATTCGACATACAATATACGGTTCTTGCCGGCAGTCGCATCCGTATGCTCTTCGACGATCACGGCGATGTTTTCGGGGCGCTGCCCGATCTCGAATCTGTCGATGGATTTCCGACGCTTATCTTCGTGGGACGCGATGGAGCCGTCCGCACGATCGAGTCCGAGTTCGACCCCGAGACCTCACCGGCGCCGATTGAGGCTCTGCTCGTCAGGCTTTTGGACGAAGCTGCCTGATCGATAGAAGAAAGGGAATTCACGCAAAGGCGCAAAGCCGCGAAGAAGAAAAGAAGAGAAGAAGATTAAAC
This sequence comes from Candidatus Sumerlaeota bacterium, assembly GCA_021772735.1. GTDB lineage: Bacteria > Sumerlaeota > Sumerlaeia > MVZB01 > JAJFLK01 > JAJFLK01. Next base: position 10,249 of record JAJFLK010000297.1, read on the forward strand.
CACGGGGACACGGGGAACACCGGGGAAGAGACGGGGGCGTTAAGAACTGAGTTTCAAACGCGTCTGACTTCTTTGCGACTTTGCGCCTTTGCGTTGACCCAAACCCTTCTTCACCGTGTCCCCGTGGTCGAATTCTTTCGGTTTCTGAAATTACGTGAGCAGACACACCTGAACAACGGCGACAACATCGCGCCGTCGAAACGCGGAGCTGGACAATCGCAAAAGAATTCGAGCCGATCGATTCGGCGCCCCAGCCTCGCTACTTCTTTTTGTTCCCGCCGCGCAGGCCGGCGATGACCTTGGGCAGACCGCGCAGGCGGCGCATGATGCCCGGGGCGTTGAGCATCTCGGCAAGGCCGATCATCATGTCTTCGTTCTTATCGTTGTATGGCATCCAGCCGATCTCGGGCGCGCGGGCGCTCATGGTCCGCAGCACGGTCTTGGGCCCGACGTAATTGAAATACCCGTGCTCGCTCATGGTGCGTCCGACGCCGGATTCTTTCTCGCCGCCGAACGGGAC
>JAJFLK010000298.1 GCA_021772735.1 Candidatus Sumerlaeota bacterium
CTCAAGTACGCGCATGATCGCGGCATCATCCATCGCGATATCAAGCCCGCCAATCTGATGGTCAGTGAACTGGGCATCGTAAAAATCGCAGACATGGGCCTGGCCAAGATGGCCAAGGTCGAAGACGTCACGAGATTGGAAAGCGTCTCCGAGCGCGAAAAACAACTGCGCGAACAAAAAAACATCGACCTGACCTCGCCCGATATCGCCATGGGCACGCCCGCATATATGGCCCCCGAACAGGCGACCGATGCCAGCACGGTCGATCCGCGCGCCGATCAGTATTCGCTCGGATGCACGCTGTATTACCTGTGCGCGGGCAAGGCGCCATACAGCGGCTCGACGGCTTTCGAGCTGATGAGCAAGCACAAGACCGAGGCCCTGACGCCGCTCAACGTCCACATCTCCAACGTGCCGCCGGGGTTCCGCTCCACCGTCGAACGCATGCTCGCCAAGCAACCCGAAGAGCGATTCGAGACGATGGATGGTGTCATCCATGACCTTGAGGCATACCTCGGCGTCGAAAGCGAGAAGGGACCGTACACGCCGCGCGAAAAACATCTGGCGATCCTCGAGCGCGAGCGCGAGAAATTTTATGCGGCGCCATCGATCAAGAAGCGCCGGGCGGCAACGCTTGGATTCGCCGTGGCGATGCCGGTCGCGTTTGCGTTTGCGCTTCTCACAAAGTCCTTCGTCCTCGCCGGCGGCCTGCTCGGGCTCTTCGTTCTGACGCTTGTGGCAAACTTCACGATCGAAGGAATCAAAAACAAGACCTTCATCTTCCGCCGCGTCCGGGCCGTCTTCTTTGGCATGCCGATCAAAAGCTGGGCCATGACAGTCGGCGGCGGCCTGCTTGCTTTGGGCGCGCTCTACGTCATCGGCTGGCTGTGGTCCTGGATCGGCTTCGCGTTCGTCTCGGCCGGTCTCGCCGCCGCTTATCAATGGTTCATCGCGCGGCCGCTCCTCGCCGAGCGCGCCGAATCGATTGCCAACCTTCAGGATATGCTCAAGGAACTGCGCGTGCGTGGCGTCGCCGAGGAAGGGCTTCAGGATTTCGTCTGCCGCTTCGCGGGCGCCGAGTGGGAAGAGATGTTCGAGAGCCTGTTTGGATATGAAGCGATGATCCTCGCGCGGAGCAAGTGGGCCAAAGCCGACAAGGCCAAGCCGCGCAAAAAGCATGCGACCTGGCGCGAGCCTATCGTCCAGTGGCTTGAGGGCGTCGAGGAAGACCGCCGAGCCGCCAAAGAGAAAAAAGAGATGACCAAGGTCGAGGCCAAGCGTCTCGAAGCCGAGGGCGTCGGCGAAGAAGAAGCCGAGCGCCAGGCGGCCGAAGCCGCAACGGTCATCATCGACTCCGAATATCGCAAGATGCGCGAGGCCGACGAGCTTGCCGCCCAGCGCGAGGCCGAGACCGCCGGCGAGCCGATGCCGGTCATTATCAGCGGCGCGCGCCCCCGCATGTTCGGCAAGATCTTCACGGTGGGCCGGGCCGCTGTCGGCGCGGCAATCCTGGGCGCGGCCGTGCTGCCTCTGATCGGTATGACGGCGCCACCGCCGCTCAATATCCTCCTGGACCCGGATCGATATTACGCCTGGGGTTTCGGCGGGACGATATACGCCGCCGTCGCCGGCGCAGTCGTTCTGCTCTCGACACTCTCTCGGCGCACGGGCCTCTCGCTCCTCGCTGTCATCGGCGCGCTCCTGCTTGTCGGCGGTTTTCCGCTTGTCGAATTAGCCGAACAACCACGCTTGACCGAAACCTCCCTCAAGTACGGCTCCATGCTGATGGTTGCGCTGGGCATCGCCCCGGCGATTCTCTCCAAATTAACGGGCGGTCGGTTCTGACCTCCTCGCTCCGCCGAATTCAAACGCATGCGCACGGTTTCGATTTTCATCCTTTGTTTCGCTGTGCTCGGCTTGCCGCCGTGCGCGGCGGTCCGCCTGGCCGCGCAAGACGCCCCTCGCTTCGCCGAATTGACCGAATCGCGCTGGGAGGAAGTCGACGCACGACGCTCGGTTTTCTCGCTCGCCTTTACGCATGCGATCCGCGCGATCGAGACCGACGACTTCAGCGCCAAGGGCTATTACTACGTCGATTTCTTTAACGTCCGGGCTCCGGCCGAGCAGGCCGATTGGGGTTTGGATCGCAGCGGCCTGCGTCACCTTCGCCGCGTCTTTTATCCGGATCAGAAAGTCTTGCGCTTTGTCTTCTACGCCGAGCCCGGCACGCCGCCGATGATCGAGCTTCGACCCGCCGAGCCGGGCGAGAGCAAGAGCAAGAGTTTTGAGGTCATCATCATCGGCGGCGGTCCCAGGTTCTCACCCCTGACGACCCTGCCCGGCACCGGAGGCTCAGGCGGATCGGCCGCGACGGGTGATAACCCCGGCAGCCGCAAGATCGTCATCCTGGATCCGGGCCACGGCGGGAAATCCAGCGGAGCGCAAACCTCGCAGCGCATCCGGGGCCGCCATCTCGAGGAAAAGGATCTCGTTCTCCAGATCTCCGGGCTCTTGCAAACTCTGCTCGAACGCACGCCGAACATCGACGTGCGCATGACGCGGACCGAAGATCGTTACGTCTCTCTCCAGGATCGAATCGATTTCGCCGAACGCTCCGATGGCGATCTCTTCATGAGCGTTCACCTGAACGCGACCAGCTCGCGGCGCAAGGACGCCCGCGGGTTCGAAATCTATTACTTGAGCGACGGCACCCGGGCGACCAATCGCGAACTCGAAGCTCTCGAAAACGATCACAACATCGAGCTGAACGGGAAGATCTCGGGCGGAGAGAGCCTCAAGACGATTCTCGCCGACCTGGCCGGAACCAAACTGCTCGAGCGGCGGCGCGAGAGTTATGAGTTATGCCGAGTGGCCGAGCACATCTTCAGCCGCGCAGGGCCTTTTAGCGGACATTCGCGCGGGGTCAAATCCGCCAACTTCCAAGTGCTCATGAATTTCGAAATGCCCGCCGTTCTGGTCGAGTGCGGGTTCATCGATAATCCCGCTGAGGCCGCCCGGCTCGTCCGGCCCGAAGTTCAGCGCGAGATCGCGATCTTGCTTTTCAACGCCATCAACCTGTATTTTGCCCGGACGGACCCCGATTTCCGGGGGTATCAGGTTCCCTTGAATTAGGGGCCGCCGAATTCGTTCTTTGGCAAGGCACAGACTGCGCGCGCGGTCTGCCCTTTGCGCGTCTCCTGTGCAAACAGGGCACGGGGCCATCGGTAGTAAAGCGAAAGAGAGCCCCATGGGCATTCGTCATCTGGCAAGGCAGCGAGCAATGCAGTTGCTCTATTGCCTTCAATTTAGCGATCAGGATTTCGAGGTGACCCGCGAGCAGTTCCTCGGCGGCAACGCCCGCCGCAGGCGAGGCTGGGGGCCTTTCGCCGACGATCTGGCCCGGCAGACTTGGGAAAATCGTGAATCTCTGGACCTCGCGATTGCCCCGGTGCTGCACAAGTGGAAGATCGACCGCCTCGCATTGACCGACCGGCTTTGCCTGCGGATGGCGCTCGCCGAGTTTAAGCACTTTGGCGAGATTCCCCTGCGTGTGACGATCAATGAATACGTCGAGCTGGTCAAAAGCTTCGGCACGGATGATTCGCCCAAATACGTCAACGCCGTGCTGGACCGGCTGGCCGAGGACTTCCGACACAAAGATTTCGGAGGCGGCGCGACCTCAGAAAAAGCGCGCGAATCAGGCCAGGCGAAGGGACCGGCGGGTTCGACCAGGCCGACCGAGCCGATCGGGCCAAGCGCGCTGATCGGATCGCCTGCGCCGAGCGAACCTGCGGAGCTGACCGAGCCCTCATCGCCCGAAGACGACGCGGCCGAGGCGGTTCCGATCGATGAAGCCGACCTGCTCGGCGATCTTGGTGACATGGGCGAAGCGTGCGACATGAGCGAGACCGGTGACACGGACGTTGCAGCCGATCCGCCAAGCCCCGAGACCCATACCGCCCCGAGCGCCGACAAGCCCTGAACTCCCCAATGTGATGACTCCGAGCATGGACGAAAAACTCAACCAGACCGTTCAAAAAGCCGGCATCCTGATCGACGCCTTGCCGTTCATTCAACGCTTCAGGGGCTCGACCGTCGTGATCAAATACGGCGGCAGCGCGATGATCGACGAGCGCCTCAAAGAAACGTTCGCACGCGACGTCGTGATGATGGAATCCATCGGGATCAGGCCCGTCATCGTTCACGGCGGCGGCGCCGAAATCACGACCGTGATGGAGCGCATGGGCCTCGAAGCGCAATTCCACAAGGGCCAGCGCGTCACCGACGCCGAGACGCTCGAAGTCGCCGAGATGGTTCTGGCCGGCAAACTGAACGGCGAGATCGTCACGCGGATAAACCGCGCCGGTGGGCGGGCCGCGGGCCTTTCGGGCAAAGACGGCGGCCTGATCGAAGCGCGCAAAATGACCACGCCCGATGACGAACGGGACATGGGATTCGTCGGCGAGGTCGCCCGTGTGCGACCCGAGATCATCAAGGTTCTCATCGGCGACGGCTTCATCCCCGTCATCTCGCCGATAGGCTCTTGCGACGACGGGCAGACATACAACATCAACGCAGACTTCGTCGCGGCCGAAATCGCCGCGGCCCTGGAGGCGCGCAAGCTCGTGCTGCTGACCGACGTGCGGGGGATTTGCCGGGACATGGCCGACGAGGCCTCGCTCATCGCCACGATCGCGACCGGCGATGTGGACGGCCTGATCGAATCGGGCGTCATCGCCGGCGGGATGATCCCAAAAATCCGGGCCGCGCAGGCCGCGCTCGCCGGCGGCATCCGCAAGACTCATATCCTGGATGGCCGTCTGCCCCACTCGATCCTGCTTGAGCTTTTCACCGTCGAAGGCATCGGCACCGAGATCGTGTCATGACCCAAAGTTCGGGCTCCTCACACGTCCGCGATGCCACGAAGGCGCGCCGAGCGCCCACGGCTCTCGGTTATCTGGGCCTGAACGTCGCCGTATGGGCATACCTCGCCGTGCAGGCCTGGATACTCGTCCGCGCCACGGGCACGACGCGCGTAATTATTTTCTTCTCCGCCGTCCTCGCGCTCGGCTTCGCAGCGGCCTCGATCTTTGACTACCTCTGGCTCCGCCTGCGCAGGTGAGACGAACGGATCCTGGAATCGAAAATGACGCCCCACCGCTGCCAAGGCCCCGCATCCGTTTTCTTTTTTTCGGGAACTTCTCGCCCTCTTGACGCGTCGTCATTACGTGAAGAGGATTGAATCCCGATGTTCGTACGCCGTCTCACGTCCATAATCGTTCTGTGTCTTTTCGTCTCGGAGAGCATTGCACCGTTGGCTCTTGGCTTCGCTGGCGTTATGGATGAAATGATGGCCCCCGAAGCGGCCGAAATGCAGGTCGAAGCCCAGACTCAGGCCCCCATCAGCCTGATCCTGCCGACCCGGGCAGCCGAGGCGACCTGCGGCGAGCACGGGATGTCGGACTGCTGCTGCTCGGGAGAGGCCTCATGCCCGCCATCGGCCTGTTCGGAGGG
>JAJFLK010000299.1 GCA_021772735.1 Candidatus Sumerlaeota bacterium
CCCACCACGAACAAACGCGCACCCCAGAAAATACCGGCAAAGATCAGCGCCGCAGATACGACCATCAGGGCTTGGGACGTTGGCACGCCGCCCGTTTTTCTGGACGACGTAGTATCTGACCGCTTCCTTGCCAAGCGAGTACATCGAAAAATGCTTGAAGCTATAAACCAAGCCGCCAACGCCCACGGCACCATGGATTGGGTCTTCAATTGGAGTGAATTCCAAATTCTCCCGACATACACTGAATATTGGTCCGGACGAGGGGGAATGAAAAGTGCCGCCGGCCCTTTGGGTCAGGAAGGACCGGCGGCGAATCAAACGTGGTGGGTATATGGAATGGAGGTACTGAGTCTTTATTGGGGCGGATCCGCTCGGTGCAGAACCGCGTGTTTTCGTCCGGGGCGTGCCGTCTAAACGGCAGCATCACGCTCAATACGAATAGCTTCTCGCATCGGCTCGTTCGACGCTCAAGACGCTTGAGGCGCTACGCATTAGCCGCCCCTTTTTCACGCCGCGAAGCCGCTTGGCCTTGTCCATTGCCTCAACAGCCGACGACGCACGAACCATCACCGATCGCTCAAGGTACTGGCCCGAACCCGCGTGTCCGTTCTTTACAATGCAGCGAAAGAGCATGAAACCTTGAACTCCCATCAAGAGGGCCTGGAGCCCGGTATGTTTTCAGAGCAGGGAGCGTGCCAAGGCGCGTAGGCGATTTGAGAAACTCGTCCATGGTTGATAACCAAGGCTTTAGAGGCGTTAGTTTTACTCAGGAACAGTTAGGCCAATCAACGATTCTTGCTATTTGCAACAAATATAGTGCATATAGCAATGACTCAGTGCCTCAATCTGAGGCCGTCTATCAGAATTGAAATTGATGGGCGGGGATTAGCCCGACTTCAATCCTGAGCTCGGATCGCAGGCGTCCCGCACGTCCGCAATAATGGTCGCCTCAAGCGGAGCGAGTCCTGAACCCCTCCAGATCCTTGACATTTCTCATGTTATGGCCAGTAACGTTCGGATCGATCCGTTTGAGCAAGCCGGTCAGCACGCGCCCGGGACCGATTTCCACAAAGTCTTTCACCCCTGCGTCCACGAGACAACGGATGCCGTCGGACCAACGCACGCAGCTGGTGAGCTGATCGACAAGGCTGGCGGCGATCGATTGAGGCTCGTCGATGAATTCCGCGCTGACATTAGCCACCACACGCAGATGGGGCCGCTTCAATTCCAACCCGCCGACGGCCTCCCGGAGCACATCGGCGGCATCAGCCATGAGTGGCGAGTGAAACGCCCCGCCGACATTGAGCCGGATCGCCCGCCGGGCACCGGCTGCCAGGGCGAGCTCCATTGCGGCCTCAACAGCCGGGACATCGCCGGAAAGAACCACCTGCCCGGGTGAGTTCCGGTTCGCCGCGACGACGATCCCGCCGCCGGCTCCTCCCCGCCTGCCTGCCTCACCATCCTTGTCGGCATTGCTTGCGGCGCTCGCGGCGCTTGCCTGCAGGCAAATCCGCTCGATGGCCTCAGCCTCCAGGGACAGCACGGCGGCCATCGCACCCGGCATCTGGCGTCCGGCATACTCCATTGCGCGGGCGCGGATCTCGACCAGCCGCAAGCCGGTCTCGAAATCAAAAACCCCGGCGGCAAAAAGGGCGGTGTATTCGCCGAGCGAGTGCCCGGCAGCGAATCCTGCCTCGAACCCCTCGGAGCGCAAAACGGCCAACGCCGCCGCGCTCGTCACGTAGAGCGCGGGCTGAGTATTCTGGGTCTGGCGCAGCTCATCTTCGCTCGCCTCGAAGCAGATCTTCGAGATGGGCCGCCCGAGAGCCTGGTCGGCGCGATCGAAGATTAACCGAGCCACCGGAAAAGCATCGGCAAGATCACGCCCCATACCGGGGGTCTGGGAGCCCTGACCCGGAAAGATGAATGCTGTGGTCTCGGAATTCATATCGGTTTCGCAATCTCCGCGGGCGATCCGCGCTGCGGACCGAACGAGCATCTTAGCTTGCCTGCGGGGCTCGTCAAGGAGGTGCGTGGCCGTGGCGGCGTCTCGGGTGCTGCGTTCACTTCGGGCGCGGCGCCCGCCCTCTGCGAGAACGCAACCGGGGAGAACAGCCCCATAAGACGGGAAAAACAGGCGGATGTGACCTGCTTGACATCGGCTCTCGCGATATGCGACAAAAGGCAGTTCAGGCTCCGAGGTACGTGCAATGCACTTCGGTCTGCCTGACTTGCTCCGGCGTGGCGCAATTGGTAGCGCGACGGACTGTTAATCCGCAGGTTGTTGGTTCGAGTCCAACCGCCGGAGCCATTCTTCCCTCTTCTTCCACTCTGACAATCGGGAAAATGGGAGCCAGCGTCCATTCTTCCCCGGCTCCTCATTCATATCATTGACTGAACGCCCCGCCATGCCCACAATCGCGTCGGACCGATTCTCCAATTATCCACTCGGCGGTCGCGAGACGCTATTGACGCCGAAGGTGTGAGGCATGCCCGTCATAGATTCACAGATCGACGTGCGCAGCGAGGCGTTCGCGACCAATCGCCGGGATCACCTCGGCCTGATCACCGAGTTTCGCGCTCTAGAAGAGAAGATCTGCGCCAACTCGGCTCGGGCCAAGGCCAAGTTCACCAAACGCGGCCAGATCCTGCCCCGCGAGCGGCTGAACCTCCTTCTCGATCGCGGTGCGCCGTTCGTGCAGTTCTCCACGTTGTGCGGATACAAGATGCACGACGACGACGGGGACAAGAACATCTCGGGCGGCGGTGGCCTCGCCGGGATCGGATTCGTCTCCGGCATTCGCTGCATGATCGCCGTGAGCGACGCCGGCATCCGGGGCGGCTCGGCCACGCCGATGGGCATGGAGAAAAACCTGCGCATGCAGGCTCTGGCCATCGAGAACAAGCTGCCGTTTGTGCAGCTCATCGAGAGCGCCGGGGCAAACCTGTTCCGTCAGGCCGATATGTTCGTCAAGGGCGGCCGCAGTTTTGCAAATCTCGCAAAGCTCTCGGCGATGGGCCTGCCGGTCGTCAGCGTGGTTCATGGTTCCTCGACCGCCGGCGGCGCATATCAGACCGGGCTGTCGGATTATGTCGTGGTCGTGCGCGGGCGCTCGAAGATTTTCCTGGCCGGCCCGCCCCTGCTCAAAGCCGCGACCGGCGAGATTGCAACGGATGAGGAACTCGGCGGCGCGGAAATGCACTATCACGGACCCGGCACGGCGGAATACATGGCCGAGAACGACGCCGACGGCATCCGAGTCGCCCGCGAGATTATGTCCAAGCTGCCCTGGGACCGGCATCCGCACGAAGATGGCGGCGCGGGGGGCAACGGCGGGCAAGACGGCGCGGGGGGCAATGGCGCAGGCAACGGGACGAGCGCCAGAAGTTTCGCCCCTCCGCGTTACGACGCCGAGGAGATCCTGGGCGTGGTTCCGTTGGATTACCGCAAACCGTATGACCTGCGCGAAGTCATTGCGCGC
>JAJFLK010000300.1 GCA_021772735.1 Candidatus Sumerlaeota bacterium
GAGATCGGCCCCGGCGATCGCTTCCGCGTAATCCGACGTGGCCCGGACTCGTCCGGCCTCCCAACCGCGCTGCAGCAATGAATCGATATCTTTCTCCACGATCGTCGGCGCGCCCTTATTGATGAGCGCGTTCTTGGCGTCGCTGATATCGACGCCAGTCACGTCGTGCCCCTCCTCGGCCAGGCAGGCGATCGAAACGCACCCGACATAGCCCAATCCAAATACGCAAACTTTCATACAACGGCCTCCAGGCTTGACGGCTCGATAAATTGGCCGTGCCACAATTCGAACGTGAGTAAACTAAACAGCGCCCGCTTGTAATCCTGGCGGCCGCGTCGGTGATCCTCGAGCATGCGCTCCAGTTCGGCCACATTGAAATACTCGGCGCATGCCGAGCTGGGATCGAGCAGGCGATCTCGTATGGTCGAGCCCAGTTCAGAACGAAACCATCGGTCGATCGGCGTCGAAAACCCGATCTTGCGTCGGCGGATCACTTCATCCGGTATCCACTTGGACACCGCTTTTTTGAGAAGATATTTCTGAGTCCTCCCCTTGACCTTGAGACCAGGGGGCAGGCTTTCGACGAATTTCATGAGATCTAGATCGAGAAACGGAACGCGGGCTTCGAGAGAAACGGCCATGGCCATCTTGTCACTATAGAGCAGGAGGTTATCGGAGAGCGAGAAGCGCGCATCGATATAGAGCATTTGCGTGAAGCTGTCGAGCCCTGCGACATCGGCCTGCCAGAGGTCGATCGAAGCGCAACCGTTTGTCGGAGCTTCGCCCATAGGACCGCCGGGATACAGCCGTGCTTTGAGGCCGGCGTCGAATATCGTATACACCTCGGCAAGGCGGGCCCCGGCCGAGCCGATGGTATGCGAACGGACCGCACGCTTGAGCTGCTCATTGCGTGGTAGCGCGCGGACAAGCGGCGCGATCAGGCCGTCGCGCATCGGCCGTGGAATGGTTCGGTAGAGGCCGCCATAGCGCTCGGCAAGGTGGCGGGGATACCCGGCGAAGGGCTCATCCGCGCCCTGCCCGGTCAAAACGACTTTGACGTGCTCGCGTGCCAGTTCGCAGACCTTGAAAAATGCGAGCGTCGAGGCTGTCGCGACGGGTTCTTCCAGAGACCAAATCGACCGCGGAAGGAACTCGTCGTACTCCGCCGCTGAAATTTCCAGGTCATGGTGACGCGAGCCGATCTGCTTCGAGGTCGCCCGGGCGAATTCGAGTTCGTTCTCATCGAAATCACCTGAGAATCCGACCGTGAACGTGTCGATGGGCTCGCCCGTGATTGCGGTCATCAGCGTCGAGATCGTCGTCGAATCGACTCCCCCGCTGAGCATCGCGCCGACGGGGACATCTGAGATCATTTGCCGACGCACCGCCGCTTCGATGAGCTCGCGCAGTTCGTGGACAAGATCCGCTTCGGAGCGGCCGGTGATCATCGATGGGATGACTTTATAAAAGCGGCGTGTTCGAACTCCCCGCTCATCGCATTCGAGTATAAATCCCGGCGGCAGCTTCTTGATTCCCTCGAAGGCGGTCCGCTCCGAAGGCACGAAGGTCAGCGTGAGGAACTGATCGAGACCTTCGATATCGACCGCACGTTTGACTTTTGGGTGTTCGAGAATCGCCTTGATCTCCGAGCCAAAAAGCAGCGTTGAGCCATCATCCCAGTAGTAGATCGGCTTGATCCCGAAGGGGTCTCGCGCGAGAACGAGACGCCGCTGGGTCTCATCCCACAAGGCAAAGGCGAACATGCCATTGAGTCGAGGCAAGCCATCAACGCCCCATTGCTCCCAGCCGTGAACGATGGTTTCAGTATCGCAGTTTGTGCGGAAGATATGGCCGTGGGATTCGAGCTCGCGGCGGAGCTCGCCGAAGTTATAAATCTCGCCATTATAGACGATCCAAAGTTTCCCGTCTTCGTTGGCCATCGGTTGGCCGCCGGCGTCCAGATCGATGATCGACAATCGGCGATGGCCGAGCGCAACTCCGGCCGCGTCCATAAAGTAGGAGCCGTCGTCGTCTGGACCACGATGCCGGATCGCCCGGTTCATGCGCTCAAGAAGGGATTTGTCGACCGGGAGCTTCTCACGGTAATTGAAGACCCCGGTAATACCGCACACGTCGTCTTACTCCTTTGAGGTCGATTCGGCCGGGGCGTTTTTCCCAAGCCCCTTTGTTCGGCCCGGGAAAATTCGCTCGCGCAATCTTCGCATTTGATCCCGGCGATTGAAACGGACGATCTCCGCGGGCACCGGGCGCGGCTCGCGAGTGATCGCCGCCCATATATACCCGATTATCGAAAGCATCCCGCCCACCACGCGCGGCTCGAACTTCATGAGGTACACGCTGCGCGCCAAATGGTAGAGATACGCGTATTCCATGTAATACTCGGCGATTCCCCCCTCGAAGCAAGTCCTGTAGACGCTTTTGCCCGCAGTGCCGGTCACGCGATGGTGCCGCACCGGGACATCGCTGAGCGCCTTTGTGCGCCACCCAAACATTCGCGCGCTGAATTCGGCGATCGCATCCTCTCCGCCCAGGCGCAGGGGGTGAAACGGCACGACCCGCTCGAAGCACTCACGCCTGAAGAACTGGATCGCGCCGCCAAGGCTTTCAGGATTTCCACGCAGCGGTTGGAATATCCCGTGCTTATCGGGCTCGTGGACGTTTCCTCCGACGATTCCCACCTCGGGTTCGGCATCGAACTCGGCGAGCATTCGGGCGTAATAATCAGGGGTAAATGTTATATCTGCATCCAACGTTCCGATGAAGGCGTAGTCGATTTCTGCCAGGGTCGCGCGGCCGATCTCAAGG
>JAJFLK010000004.1 GCA_021772735.1 Candidatus Sumerlaeota bacterium
GGGGTCGCGAGAATACCGAGGTGCTCAGGAGGCTCAACCCGGACCTCGGCGCGGATTGCAAAATGATCGCGGGTGCGTCGGTGGCGTTCGCGGGCGTCGGCTCGCCGCTCTCCCAGGCCCTGGGCCTCGGCCTCGGCGTCGGGGTCACGGCCGAAGATCTATACGAGCTCGAAGATTTCTATCGTTACCGCCGATGCCCGGTCGTGCTCGATCTTTCGCCCTATGCCGATCCGGGTTTGAAAGACATGCTCGCCGATCGAGGGTATCGCATTCTCGAATTCAACAACGTCCTCCTGCGCGAACTGGACGGCACGAACGGCGCCGACCTCGACGAGCTTCCGGCTTCGGAGGTTAGCGTCGCTCAAGTCGGCGTGAACGAGGGCGAGACCTGGGTGATGACCGTGGCGCGCGGATTTTTCGAAGACGACGAGGCGGCGCGGGAGAATCTGGATATCTTCATCGCGATGATGGGCCGCCGTTCGACGCATTGCTTCCTGGCGACCGTCGATGGCGAGCCGGCCGGAGGCGGCCTGGTCTGCGTGCATGAGGGCGTTGCCGGGTTCTATGGGACTTCGACGATCCCGGAGTTCCGCGCGCGCGGATCGCAGGCGGCGCTCATCCATGCCCGGCTCGAATATGCCCGCGCGCTGGGCTGTGACCTAGCGCTTTCGGTCACGCTGCCGGGCACGAGCTCGCAGCGCAACCTGGAGCGGCGAGGCTTTCGCACGGTCTATACGAAAGTTCAAATGATCCGGACGTGGGAGTGATGGACCCACTCACCCGGCGCGGGAATGGATTACTTCAAGAATCGAATCGTCGCCGGATAGCGATACGACACGCCTTCCTTAACCTGCAATGCGGCGACGACAATCAGGATGATCTGCGCCAGACACAGAAGGATCGCCAGCGGAAAACCAATCAGGATGAACATCAGGATTCCGCAGATCGCGAGATAAATTGCAAACGAGATCTGGAAATTGATGGCCTCCTTCCCCTGCTCATTAACAAACGGCGATTCGTCGCGTTTCATCAGCCAGATGATCAGCGGCACAACGATCCATCCGATCCCATTTCCTGCCCATCCTAATAGGGCGCTCAAATGTATGATCATGGCCCACATTCGCTCGTCCTTCTCGGTCATCATGGCATCGCCTCCTGCGAGTTTTCGAAATCCCCACCGCGCAGTTGAATTCTCCCGTCGCGGCGGCAGACACGCAAGCGATTCGACGTGGCCCGAGCAGATCCCGGGTCGCGGCATGAGTCTGCCCGCTACTTTTTTTGCAGGATCACGCTCAATCGCGAGACGAGAAGGTCATCCATCGAGCACTCGGGCATCGCGGCTCCGAATCTGCGGGCGAACCATTCGTAGTCGCGGTCCAGTCCCTTCTCGATCAGGATGACCCTCCATCGGCCGCTCGCCGCGAAGAGCTCCTCGAACTGCGCGAGCGTCCATTGGTTCATTTCGGGAAAGGGGTTTTCGGCCGTTACCGGTTCGCCGGTGTAAGTGTTCCTCCCGCCCCTGAAATCAAGATCGCCATACATGAAACGAAAGACGACATCGTTGCTGAATAGATTCTGCAGATACGGCACGGGCGTGACGCCGAAGCGATGTCCGCCAAGCGCCGCCCGAAACAGCGGACCGAATACGGTGTAGAAATATCCGCCGGTCCGCAGCGCGCGATGGCATTGATCCATGATCCGCTCGGGATCGAGAAAGTGCTCGAAGCTCTGGAACGAGGTCACGAGATCGCGACATTCCGGCTCCAGCGTCATCTCGCCCAGATTGCCTTCGACGTATTGAATTGATGCGGCGACTTCGGGATCAAGATCGGGCTCAAGGGCGCGGTAATAATCGGCCGAGTAATCAATGCCGGTCGCGGATCGAAAGCCGTATTCGCGCGCGACCATCAGGCTTTCGCCGCGCCCCGCGCCGACGTCGAGCAGATCCAGACCTTTCGTGTCGATTCCCTTTTCGCCGAGCTGATCCATCCGCCATCGCGCACGCCGGAGAAGATCGTCCAGGCCGAATTGCATTTCGGGGATCGGATCGAGGACCCCGTGGAGTTTGCGCAGCATTTCTATGTCGTTGCGGATTGACGTCGTGACCGGCCCGCCGCCGATGATCTCATCGAGCGCGGCCATCCGCCGCCTGCCCTCGGCGCGCCGGCGGCGGTTTTGATACGCCTTGTCGTAGGATTGCGTGATCGCACGGGCCAGCGGCCCGGGCAGCGCTTTTACGACGGCCGCTCGGGCTGCGTTTGTGAGTTTGCTCATGTGTGTGTCCGGCAGGCTCGCGCAGGGGGGCGGATGCCTGACAATCCTTGACCCTAGTTCACCCGCGGATCACTAATAATGCAACTCTACCGAAGCAGGGAGAAGTGAAGATGGCGAACGACGGTTCGAAATCGGAGAAGTCCTATACAAATTATCGAGGGTTGATCCTCTGCATGGTTCTTTGGGGCGCGATGGTCCCATCACCGGGCAGTGCCGAGGAGACCGCCCTGGATCGATACGTCGCCAAGCCGGACGAGCACTTCGCGTGGAGTCTCGATAGCCAAATCCAGGGCGATGGATATGCGGCCTTTGTGTTGAATTTCACCTCGCAGAAGTGGCGCAGCGAAGACGAAGTGGACCGGCCAATCTGGAAACATTGGCTGACGATCGTGCGTCCCGATGGCGCGCGATACGAAACCGCCATGCTCTATATCGGCGGCGGGCGCAACGGAGACGCCGCTCCGACCAAGGCCTCGGAGCGCGCGGTCCGTCTGGCCCTGGCCACCGGCTCGGTCGTCGCCGAGCTGGGGATGGTGCCCAATCAGCCGCTGCATTTTGCCGATTCGGACAAGCACCCGCGCTACGAGGACGACCTGATCGCGTATTCGCGCATCAAATCGATCATCTCCGGCGACGACGAGTGGCTGGTGCGCCTGCCGATGGTCAAGAGCGCAACACGCGCGCTGGACGCGATGAGCGAGTTCATGGCGACCGAGGACGGCGGTGCGATTGAGCTGAAACACTTCGTCATCGCCGGGGGTTCGAAGCGGGGCTGGGTGACGTGGCTTGTCGGCGCGGTTGATCCGCGCGTTGTCGCGATTGTTCCGATTGTCATTGACGCGCTCAATACCGAAGTCGTCACGCGCAAGCACTTCGCGGCGTATGGATTTTTCTCGCCCTCGCTCGGCGATTACGTCCGCCACGGCCTCTATCCCGGCAAGCTCGGTTCGCCCGAATTCGCCCACATCCTCGCGATCGAAGATCCCTATATGTATCGAGATCGGCCGGCGATGCGCTTGCCGAAATACATCGTCAACGCTTCGGGCGATCAATACTTCCTGCCCGATAATTCGCAGCTTTATTTCGCGGGTCTCGCCGAAGAAAAACATCTGCGCTACGTGCCGAACGCAAAACACAATCTGGCCGGCTCGGACGCTTTGGATTCGATCGCGGCTTTTTATCAGACGGTGCTCGACGGACGCGAGCGACCCAAGTTCTCATGGGAAATTCGAGGCGAGCACGGCGAGCCGGATGAGAGCCGCCAGAGGGGCCGGCAAAAGGCAAGCATCGTCGTGACACTGGGCGATCAGCATATTCCGAATGAGGTTAACCTCTGGCAGGCGACTAATCCAGAGGCGCGCGATTTCCGGCTCGATGTCATCGGGAAGTCCTGGACGAGCTCGCCGCTCGATGCCTCGGAGCTGGGCCGATACGTCGCGGAATTGGAGGCGCCGCCCGCCGGGTTCACCGCGTCCTTCATCGAATTGGTTTACGATTCGGGCGGAGCCACGCCACTCAAATTCACGACCGACGTCAAGGTTGTTCCGGACGTTCTGCCTTTCGAAGGCGCGGAGATGAAGGCGATTATGAAGCCGCAGGATTGAGGCGACCGCGAGACATTCGCGATTACGCGCGCCTTTGCAGATCGCGCCTCGACAGACCCCATCGTTTCACAACTGCCCGATAAAGTTGAAAGTCGGCAGCCAACCGGCGAAACTAAGAACTTCAAATCTCTCGCGCCACTCATAAGGAGCTTTCTAGATCATGCAACTCACCGCTTCTGCGAAAAATTGTTTACTGTCGCCTCCCTTGGACG
>JAJFLK010000031.1 GCA_021772735.1 Candidatus Sumerlaeota bacterium
TCGTCCGCGCAGCCGGTGGCCAGGTATGCCTCGATGGTGGCGTCGCTGAGTTCGCGGATCGCGACCTGTGTCACGTCGGCGGCCTCAAAAATCTTTCCGTCAGTCGTTCGCACGGCCACGCCCGTTACGACGTCATGAGTCGCGCCCGAGAGAGCGCGCAGCATCCGGCGGGCATCGTCGCGGTCGCGCGGTTTGCCCAGTGCGCGGTCTTCGAATATCACCATCGTATCGGCGGCAAGAATCGGCGCGGCGACCGAGGCCGCAGCGGCAAATACATCGGGCTCGTCGCGCGGCGCGGCGGCCAGGGCCGCGTTGCCCCCATCGCCGCCGCCGGCCTCCCCACCGGCGGCGCTTTGGGCAATTGCGCTCGCCATCTTTCTCGCCGCTTCTTCGGCTTTGGCGCGGGCGGTCAGGATGGCGGTCTCGCGCGGGGGGCGCCCATGCTGGCGAACCGCGATCGCATCCTCGTCGATATCGGCCGGGACGACGTTGATCTCCACGCCCAGCGCGCGCAGCAGCTCGCGCCGCCGAGGCGAACCCGACGCGAGGATCAGCGCCGAAGCCTGCGCATCATCATGGTTGGGATCGGAGAAGTTCATATCAGATCAGGGGAAGCTGGGAATCAACGGCGGTGGCGAAGAAATAGAACCACGGGGATCAAAGGGGTCAAGGGGATCACGGGGAAGATGGGGAAATGGGGAGCACGCATGAGGCCGGATCATCTCGCGGCAGGCTCAAGAATTCCCTTTATTCAAATCTGCGCAATCTGCGGATGCTCCTCCTGATTCCTTTTCCTGGTCTTACCACCGTTGCCGGAATCCGCGCATGTCGATATCGACGTAAGGTGTCTCGGGAAGGCCGGGGATTTTCGGTTTCGCGCCGACCCCGACGCCGCCGAACTTGCGCAGGCTGCGCTGGATCGTATCGAACTCGTCGGCGAGCCGCCGCGCGTCATTGACGTCGATCGCGCCGTCGCCATCGAGGTCATCCATCATGCCATCGCCATCGGCATCCCAGACGACCGACACGCCGTCTCCATATTGATACCGACTGAATTCGGCGACGCGCACGCCGCGCTTATCGAGCTGCGCGAGCTGATTGGGAGAGAGAAAACCGATCAGAATCTTGAGCGGATTCACCCCGGCGGGCGTCGCGAAAACCGGACGGAGCCGTTCGATGGCCGTCTCCAAGGCTTCGACGAGGCGCGAATCGATCACGATATAATGTGGCCGCTCACGCTCCAGGACCGGGACGAAATCGCCGAGCGTAAAGTGCTCGGAGATTTTCACGCCATGAATGCGGGGCGTCACGTAAATGAAACCGGCGGGCGGTTGATAGAGGTCGGGATGATTCATCACGATCGACGGCGCGCGGCGGTTGCGCGGATTGGGATAGATCCCGATGGGATACCCGCCGATGGTGCCGTCGCCCTCGGCGTCGAACGGCGCTTCGACCAGCAGCGTCAGACGCACGGCGCGGTCGCGCGCGGCCTGCTCGATCTTGGCCTGGTCACGCACTTCGGTATGCAGCGTCAGGTTGAATTCATACGAGCCCGGCGCAGGCGGCACGCGCAGCTTAAACGCCCCGGCCGAATCGCGCCGCAGCGTCGCGCCGGCGAGCGACCAATCGATCCTCTCGACCCAATCCAGTGACCCGCCATCGGGCCGAGCCTCGGACCAGAACGCCGACGCCGCGCCGGAGCCCGCGTCGATGATGAACTCGATCTCCGCGCCCGTCTCGACCGGCAACCCCCAGCCGAATCGAGGCGCGCCGTGCATTTTCGTCCGGATGCCGGATTCGATCGGCGGCAATTGCTCGAAGCCTTCGATGCCTTCATCTCGCAGCATCTCCAGAGAGACCGCCGGTGTATCCTGCGCGAAGGCTTGCGCCGCAAAGGCGAGGAACAAAATCGAAGGCACGCAAAAATTTCGCATTATTAATATCCTGTTACTAACGGCCTCTATTGATTGCGGCCTTCTCTTCGCATCTTGAAAGATCATTGAAGAATCACTTATGACCCGGCCGCCAATTCGATCGACCGCTCCCGGGCGCGCTTGACGGCGCTAATGAACAACGCGTCAAGCCCGCCGCTTTCCAATGCCTCCAACGCGGCGGCCGTCGTCCCGCCTTTCGAGGTCACGCGCGCGCGCAGCTCGGCCGGTGTGGCTTCGGATTCGGCGGCCAGCCTCGAAGCCCCGACGAATGTCTGAATCGCAAATCTGCGGGAGAGATCTGGGGCGAGGCCCATCTCGATCCCGGCGGCTTCGAGCAATTCGATAGTCTTAAAAACGTACGCCGGGCCGCTGCCCGAAAGGGCAGTGATCGCGTCTAGATCGCTCTCGGCGACTTCTGCCGCGATGCCGACCGCTTCGAATAACGCGACCACGGCGGCGACATCATCGGGTGTCGCATGCGCCCCACCGGCGACGCCCGCCGCGCCTTCGCCGATCAGGGCCGGAGTGTTCGGCATGACGCGGACAATCCGCGTGCCCTTGCCCAAAGCTGCTGCGAACATCTTCGTTCCCGCGCCGGCGCAGATGGAGATGATCCGATGATCCCGCGTGACATCGCCCTTGATGGATTCGAGCAACGCGCCGAGATCCTGTGGCTTGGTCGCGATCACCACGCTGCGGCATTCTTCGAAAAGCTCCGCCGCAGAACTCGCGACCGAGATGCCGAGCTCTGCCGCCAGCGCGCGCGGCTTCTCGGCCATCACGTCGCAGGCCCAGCAATCCCCGGGTTCGATGAGCCGCTGGCCCGCGACGGACTTCAATATCGCCCCGGCCATATTGCCCGCGCCGAGGAAACCGAGTGTTGAGAAATGATCCGCGAGCGACAAACTTCACCTCCGGCGCCTCTCTTCTTGCGGCGTCATCGCGCGCCAAGGCTAGCAAGGCCACCCCGGTTTTGCATGCACGAATCGGCCGCTGCCCGGCCCGCGCAGATCATCCGAGGAGGGGATTTCTTAGCCTCCGGAGCCTAACCGAAGCAACATCAAGGATGTCGGTCTTAGACTTCATTCTTGACACATCTAGTATCTCTGTTAAGAATCAGTGCCAGATGTTGACGCAAACGGCAATCCCGCAGGATTGACCAAACTGCTCTTTTTCATCACCAACTGATCGCCAGATTCATGCTACCGTTGCCGAAGTAGCGCCTGATCTTATTGCCGCCCGGAGCCCCCTTACTTATGTTTTTCAAGCGCATCGAATTCACGGGTTTCAAATCCTTCGCAAACAAAACGACCTTCGACTTGCAGCCGGGAGTGACTTTGGTTGTCGGCCCAAACGGGTGCGGCAAATCCAACATCCTGGACGGCATCAAATGGGTGCTCGGCAATCAATCGCCGCGTCAGATGCGTGGCAAGAAGATGCTGGACGTTATTTTCTCCGGCTCCGGCGCCTTCAAGCCGCTCGGCATGGCGCAGGTCACGCTCACGCTTGATAACTCGGCCCGCACGGTGGACATGGATTACGACGAGTTGCAGATCACGCGCCGTCTTTATCGCTCCGGAGACAGCGAATATCTGATCAACAAAGTCCCGTGCCGCCTCAAGGACATCCACAATCTTTTCCTCGGCACGGGCGTCGGAACGTCTTCGTATTCGATTCTGGAGCAGGGCCAGGTCGATCGGATCATCAACGCCAAGCCCTTTGAGCGTCGGTTTATCTTCGAGGAAGCCGCCGGGATTTCCAAATACAAGGCCCGCCGCGAGGAAGCCCTACGCAAGCTCGAACGCACGGCAACGGATCTGAAACGCCTTAACGACCTGATCGACGAGGTCCAGCGTCACGTCAATTCGTTGAAGCGCCAGGCCGGCAAGGCCGAACGCTATCGCAAGGTTTCGGCTGAATTGCGTCAGGCCGAGATGGAGCTGCTCGTCCTGCGTTCGGCCACGCTGCGCAAGCAAAGCGCCGAGCTTAACAATCAAGTCGCGGAACTCGAAGATCGCCTCGGAACGCTCGGGGCCGATCACGCGCGCGCGGCAGCGGAAGAATCCGAATGCCATGAGGCCGCCGACGATTTCAACGCAAAGCTCTCGCGCCGCAGCGAAGAGCTCCTTTCGGTCAAGCACGAGATCTCCTCGATCGGAGACCGCGTGGACTACATGCGCAAGGGCATCGAAGAAAACAGGAGCCGCCTGGCGCAAATTCAGAGCGAGCTGACCGAGACCGATGAGCGCGAGCGTGAACTCGGCGGACGCCGCGAGGAATCGGAGAGCCGCCGGATCGAGGCCGAGGAGAAACGCCAGAGCGCCGAACGCACTTTCGATGAACTCCAGCGCGAATACGACGCCCTGAAGAACGACGTCACGGAGACCACCCTGCGCATCGAGCAGATGACATCCGAGCTGGTCGGCGACCTTGGGGCTCAGGCCAAGGCCGAGAACGAGATCCGCATCGCAGAGTTCCTGATCACGCGGCAGAAAGAAGTCCGCGAAGAGCGAGGCGACGAGATCGCGCGCCTCGAACAGGCCGTCGAAGGCGGCAAGGCACGGATCGAAGAGCTGCGAACTTCAGCCGCCGCGCTTGAAAGCCAGGTCGCCGAGAAGCAAGCCTTCGTAACCGAGCAGACGCTCGGCCATGCCGATTTGCACAGCGGCATCGCCGACCTCACCGAGCAGCTCGATCGCACACGCCGCGAGCTGCATCAGGGCGAAGCTCGCCTCTCTACATTGAGCGAACTCAAGGAAAGCTTCGAAGGCTACCTCCAGGGCGTGCGTGAGGTCATGAAGGCATCGGCCGAGGGCAAACTCTCGGGCGTCGTCGAGCCCCTCGCAAATCTCCTGACCGTCCCCGAAAATCTTGAAAGCGCTCTGGAAGCCTCGCTCGGCGCGCACCTGCAAGACATCGTTGTCGAATCCGATGAAGCGGCAACGCACGCGATGGAATTTCTCGTCGAAGGCAAATGCGGCCGCTCGACGTTCTGGCCGCTCGATGCCTCGGGCGAGGCCGCGCCGCGTAATGGCCTGGAGAATCTGCGCCAGGTCGATGGGTTCGTGGGCTATGCCCCCGAACTCGTCCAGTGCGAGGAGCGCATCGGCCCGGTCATGAACTCTCTCTTGGGTTCGACCGTCATGGTTCGTGACTTCGAAGCCGCCCGGCGCTTCGCGGGCAAGAGTCGAGCATACGATTATGTCACGCTCGAAGGTCGCGTCCTGCATACGTCGGGCTCGTTGACCGCCGGCGCTCTTGTGACCAGCGGGCTGCTCAGCCGAGAGAGGGAAATCGCCGAGCTGACCGACGAGGTTAAAAGACTGAGGACACGCGAGTCCGAACTGAGCGAATCGATTGAGAGCTCGCGAGCCCAGGCCGGAGAGCTGGCCGGAGCGATCGAAAAAGCGAAGGCCGAGCTTCACGATCTTCAGGTCGATTCGAGCCATGCGAGCCGGGATCTGGAAAGCACGCGCGAATTGTGCGGCAAGTCGGCCGAGACACTCCAGAAGAGGCAGGCACAGGACGCGGAGATCGCAACCGAGATCGAATCCAAGTCCCTCGAAATTGAAGCCAACCGCGAGCTTGCCGAGAAAATGAAACTGGCGAGTGCGGACCTGGAATGCCGGCTTGAGACCGAGAAGGCGGAAGCTCGCTCTCAAAGCGATGATTACATTGCGCGCGGGACGCGGCTGGCGACGGCGCGGGCCGAGATCGACCGGGCCGATCAGCACCTCACTCATTTGAGGGAAACGACCGAGGCGCTTGCGCGAGAAACCGCGGCGCTCGAAAACGCACGGCGTAACCTGCGCGAAGAAAGCGGTCGCCTGGCCCGGAGCGATGCCGGCGCCGAGCAAGCCATCGTCGGTCTGCTCGCCGATATCGAAAGACTCTCCGAGCTGCGCGCCGAACTGGAAACGACCATTGCCCAGGACAGGGCCGATAGCGAAGAGCTTGGCACGCGCCTGGCCGAAGTCCGCTCGCGAATCGACAGAACAAAGCGCGATGAGGATATCGCCCGCAGCGACCTGCACGAGAAACAAATCCGGCTGGCTGAGTTCGGCGCAAGCCTCTCGGGCCTAAGCGAGCAGGCGAACGAAAAATTCGAATCCGGCCTCGAGGAAATCGCGGATGCCCTCGGCGAGGTCGATAAGAATCCCGCCGAAGTTTCCTCAACCGTCGGCGAGCTTCGGACGAAACTCGATCGCATCGGTCCGGTGAATCTCGCCGCCCTCTCCGAATTCGACGAGCAGAGCAAGCGCCTGGAATTCCTCACCACTCAGCGCGACGACCTGACCGATTCCAAAAAGCAGATCGAAGATTCCATCGCGAGGATCGACGAGACGACCAAGAAGCTTTTCCATGAGACGTTTGAATCCGTCCGAGGCCACTTTGTCGAAATGTTCCGCCGCCTCTTCAACGGCGGGAAGGCCGACCTCGTCATCGAAGGCGAAAGCGACGGCGTGGACACCCTGCTCGAAGGCGGCGTCGAGATCTTCGCCCAGCCTCCCGGCAAGAAGCTTCGTTCGCTCTCGCTGATGTCCGGCGGAGAGAAGGCCATGACCGCCATCGCCCTTCTCTTTGCGCTCTTCCTGCACAAACCCGCGCCGTTTGCAATCCTGGACGAGATCGACGCCCCGCTCGACGACGCCAACGTCGAGCGCTTCAAGGACGTCGTCGCCGAATTCGCGCTCAATACCCAGTTCATCATCATCTCGCACAACAAGCTGACGATGGAGCTGGCCGACATCATCTATGGCGTCACGATGGAGCAGACCGGCGTCTCTCGCCTGGTCTCTGTCAAGTTTGAGCATGCCGAGCGATATCTGGAAACCGTCGGCTGATCCGGGAGCCTGGAATCGATACCGGGCGCATCTTGCTTCAGCTACGTAGTGGAGTAGAATGGGACGGGCCCAAAGGCCCGATTAATTCCATAGAAGCGAGGCCTGTTGAAAATGAAGCCGACGAAGAGCCTCTCGCCTTTGGCCGAGGTGGAGAGACGAGTAT
>JAJFLK010000301.1 GCA_021772735.1 Candidatus Sumerlaeota bacterium
GAATGCGGCGCCGGGCCCGGTGCCCTCTGAAGCCTTCCGATGGTCTGCGTGACCGGGGATTCCGCAATCTTATCGGCACGATCCGCTCCGGCCGTGGATGGGTCGTCTGCCGCTTGACCCGGCTTTACGAATTCGATTCCCTCGCGGGATCCTTGTGCGATCGGTGCGGGGCCGCTGGCCGCTAATTTCTGTTTAATGACAGCCTTGGAGATGATGCTCACGAGTATAGCCTCGGACGAGAGATTTGAAGCGCCGCGCTCAGCAGCGCCGCCGTCATCGGCGTGACCCGGCCGGTGCGCGGGAGATTGCGTTGCTTCTGAAAATTCCGAATGGCTTCGGAGAGTTTCGGCCCGAACTGCCCGTCCACGTTTCCGACATCCTGCCCGACCTCGGCCAGGGCAAGCTGAAGCGTCTCGACGCCCGCGCCGGTATCGCCGGGCATAAGATCGCTCAGAGAATCCGAATCGCGATACAGGACGCAAATCTCTTCAATCATCGGCTCGATCTCGCTGCGGCGAATCTGGCGAAGGCCAGAGATTGGGTCCGCGACGGTGAGGAGATCTCCTCGCATTTCGACCAGGGCGAGCGTCGGCGCCAGATCGCCATTGCCGGGCTCGTCCGCTTCCAGGCGGATCAACATCGGCAGATCCAGCCGGAGCGCAAGCGTCAGGTCGCCGGTCGTGATGGTCCGGAATTCAAGCTGGCGCACCATCGTTTCCATGTCGTACCGCGCGATAAGGTCGCCCTCGGCTTCGGCAAATTCATTCAAGCTGATTTGCAATCCCCATCGCTTGAGCAACGTCAGGTAGGCTGCGGCGTCGGAGTGATCAGCGCGATGGACCCGAACGATGAAATCGCGATCCAGGCTCCATGCCTGGGGGAAAAGATTGGGGTTGGGCTTCTCGTCCGGGACCGCCGCCTCTGCGATCTCCGCAGCTGGTTCGGCATTGTCGGGCTCTGCGGCGAGCTCGGATTCGTTCAGTTCGGCTCGAACGTTCTCGGTTGAAATTTCGGCAACCTCGGCGACTGATTGCTCGCTGTCGATGGGACGCGCGAGTTCGGCCGATTCGGCCCGGGCATTCGCCGCAATCGAGGCCACCTCGACGCGAGCTGCCTCGGCGTTTTGAATTCTCTCGGCGCTTCGAACACCCCCCGGCGAGCCGGCGTCGTTTGCGGAGGTCTGATCGGAAGGTTGCTCGACCGCGACAACCCCCGGGGACCCCGTCGAAGCAAGGATTGGCGAGACGAACCCGGGCGATCCCTCGCTCGTCATCCGCCTCAGCGCAGAGCCGGCCCAAATTCCGCCGACGACGATTCCGACGACGGCGATGCCCAGGGCCGCCTGGCCCGCCCATGATATCCAGGCGCGCGGCGCGCCGGGCGTGGTCGCAGCGACCTTTGATGATGGTGAAGTCCCGTCGGCTTCGCCACGCACTTCGTCGATCGCCTGCTGAACCATCTCGCCGTCGATATCGTAGCGGCCCATCACGTAACCGAGCAGGAGGCAACGATCGATGAGGACGTTGATCTTGCGCGGTACGCCCTTGGTGTGGTGATAAATCAATCGCAATGCCTGGGGCGCGAACTGCACTGTGACCTGCGAACGCGCGACGACCATCCGGTGATGGATGTAGAGCCCGATCTCGGCCTCGTCCAGGGGCGTGACGTGGTAGCGCACGGTAATTCGCTGGTTCAACTGCTCGAGTTCGGGCAGCGCGAGGGTTCGGCGCAGCTCGGGCTGGCCGACCATCAGGATTTGAATCAGCTTGTCTGTCTCGGTCTCCAGGTTGGAGATCATCCGAATCTGTTCGAGGGTCTCCGGGCGCAGATTCTGCGCCTCGTCCAGGATGAGCAGGACGTTGTTGCCGGCTTCGAATTCACGAACGAGAAATCGATTCAGCTCATCGAGAAGCGCCTTGCGCGAATCACTCTGCGCGCTCAGGCCAAATTCCTCATTGATCGATTTCAGCAGTTCCAGGTCGTCGAGGTACGAATTGAGGATCATCGCCGTCCGGGTGCGCTCGCGGTCGAGCTGGCCGAGCAGCGCCCGGATCAGCGTCGTCTTTCCGCTGCCGATCTCGCCCGAAAGGCAGATGAAGCCCTTGCGTTCGGTTACGCCAAACAGCAACGCCGAGAGCGCCTCCTGATGGCGCTGGCTCAAGAATAAATATTTTGAATCCGGAGTGAGATTAAACGGGGGTTCGACCAAACCGTAAAAGGCGGTATACATCAGACTGCTTCCTCCTGCGAGAAGCGCTGGCCCAACGCGGCCAACAGCCCGACGCCCGATGCGTCTATCGTCCGAAGTATCATGCGGAAGTCTATGGTTGTGCGCAAGGCGCACGTGGAGAAATGCGCAAGCCGGATTCGGTGGCTTCGGCCCTCATGTCTCATTTTGGCTCGCGCCTCAACGATCGTACAGATTTGCTTCCGAAGGCAGGACGATAATATCAACCCGGCGATTCAAGGCTCTTCCCCGTGCCGACGTATTCTCGGCAATCGGGCGCGAAGACCCGTGGGCCGAGGACGATATGAGATCGTCCGAGAAATCCTGCTCCTCGATCAGGTACTTGAGAAGTCGCGAGGCCCGCTGCGCGGTCAGGTCCCAGTTGTCCTGATACCGCCCGCTCTTGGGCGGCGTATTGTCCGTGTGCGCCTCGAGGTGAAGTCGATACCCCTTATCTTTGAGCAAGTGGAACAACTTCTGGAGCGTGTGGACGGATTCCCCGCGCACGTAGGCGGATTCGGTATCGAAGAAGGCCGCCTCGCTCAGGCTGACGACGAGCGCCTCTCCCTCGCGGCGTGTCTGCAAGGCGTTTGCCAAGTTGTTCTCGTCGATGAATGAAACCAGATTGCCTTCGGTCTCTCGGACCCACGCGCCCGAGCCCGCGCCCTCGCCTTTGGGCCCCGGATCACCTTCGGCCGTGCCATGTTCATTCGTCTGAGTTTCGAGTTCGTCGCTGTTCTCGTCTGTCCTGTCGACTCCGCCCTCACCCGGATTGCCCGATAGCTCCCCGCCCTTTTCGTTTCCGGCCGGGCCGCTGGGATCGATCGGGTCACCGACTTGTCTTTTCGAGTTGCCTCGGCGTCGCTGCTCGGGGAAGAGATTGACGTGATACTTGAGCGAATGCTCTTCGATGCCTCGGCCCTTCATGTGCGGTCTTTCGACCTGCGTCGGCTTGTCGGTCGAGAAAGAGTTGCGCAGTGATTTCGCCAGCGCCGCAAATTTTTCCTTATCCGCATTACTGATGGCGTAAAGAGCGGTGAACGTCGCGAACAACAGCGTGATGAAGTCGGCATAGCTGACGAGCCACCGCTCGTGATTGACGTGTTCTTCGTGCTTTTTCTTGCGTGCCATGGTTCCTCAGTTTCAGTGACTTTCGGGGTCTGCCTTCGCGGGCCGGAGCCGGCCGCTATTCACCCTTGCCCGCGAATTCCGCGTCATATTTCTTCTTCGTCTTGTCGTCGAGGTAACTCTTGAGCTGCTCTTCGATGATCGAATGATTGACGCCCTCTTGAATCAGGAGCACGCCTTTGAGCTCGATCTCACGCAGCGTATTGTCCTCTTTGTAATTGAACGCAATCTTGTTTGAGAACGGCAGGAAGAACATGTTCGCCAGGCCCACGCCGTAGATCGTCGCCACGAACGCAGTTGCGATACCGCCGCCCAACTTGCTCGGGTCATCCAGATTCGCCATGACGTGAATCAATCCAAGCACCGCACCCAGAATCCCGACCGTCGGCGTGTATCCACCCGCCGCTTCCCAGACCTTCTTGTTGAAATCCGCGTCGACTTCCTTGACCGCCATCTCGGTCTCCATCGTCTCCAGGAGCGTCTTGGGTTCCAGGCCATCGACGGCCATCCGGAGCGCCTTTGCGAAGAACGGATCCTTGATGTCTTCGATCTCCTTCTCCAACGCAAGAATGCCCTCGCGCCGCGCCCTCTTGGCAAACTCGACCACCTGCGCGATCACCGCCTTCGGATCGCCCTTTTTACGGAAGAATACGGATAGTAGACCTTTGATTGATGCAATTACGCGTTTGATGGGAAACTGAAGTACGACCGCACCCAGAGTGCCTCCGGCGACGATCATGAATGCCGTTGGCTTGATGAGCTGATCCAAATGCAGCCCTTCCATCTTTGCCCCGAGCAAGATGAAGCCCAACCCTAGAACTGCTCCTGCAATCGATCCGATGTCCATGTCTGATCCGCTCCCGCGAAAGGATGTTTTTGTGTGCCGGCGCCCGCCGCCCCCTCAGCCCTGAGGTCTGCCTCGACCGGATACCGCAATCCGCCCGGCCCGGCCGCGCACGTCCACGCTTTGTTCATCGGCCGCTCTTGTGGCCCGCATTAGGGAATTGCGCGGGCCGGGAGCAGGTGGGGCCAGGAGTGAAAGCATTTGACGTTATTCGGTTTATGGCGATCCGGACGAACAGGGGCGGGCTCCATGGGCAATCGGGAAAACCAGAACCCCGAGTCATCCGATCAGAGGCCGGCTCGGCGCGTCTCAGGCAGGGAACCTCCGATCAATAGGCCGCCCGCATATTGTTGATTCTTAACAACTTCCGAGCTGGATCTGCCTCGATCGGGAAAGTGATCCCGGCGTCATTTTTTAATTGACGCCCGCGCCACTTTTCGGGCATGATTCGCGTTGGACGACGGTTGAAAAGTTTCCCGGGGGGGACACATGTCCGGCGGGGTTGGTCTGGGATGAGAGGTATGGCAGCGCGACTTTCGGGTCATGGCGCAGTCTGGGTTTCCGAAATCGACCACCCCGCCGGAATCGCTTTTTCAAGATAGCCACCAACAATTGAGGATACTCGCCTGGTCTTGGGATGGTCGTGACCGGTCCGTGGGCGTTGGCGGTTTGAGCCCATGCCGTCCTGGTAGTTTGACCGGTGGGAAGTGACGGGAAGTCATGACCGGCGAGGGCGCCGGTCCCACACTTTCCGGATGGGACGCTTGTCACGTGTGGAACCGGCGTCCCACAGTTTCCGGATGTGATGCTTGTCACGTGTGGAACCGGCGTCCCACACTTTCCGGATGTGATGCTTGTCACGTGTGGAACCGGCGTCCTCGCCGGTTGAGAAATTCAAGAATCCCTCCGGGTGTGGCGGTGCGACAACCCCACATAATCAGCCGGTCAGTGCACGAGAACATCGCAGAGACACCTGCCATTGATGGCCGGACCTTTCGGCGCCGAAATAGATGCGGCCGGGTCCGGCCTTCGTGTATCCTGCCCTCTTTGCATTCCGTGATTCGACGCCAGTCCGCCCGCCGCGTCCCAGCCGTAATCGATCGTGCCCTCGGGCTTGACGCGCGAGGTCAGACGGCCTTCGCTGTCGCGCGTCTCGGTGAAAGCGGAAGTGACGACCGAAGGCAACTCGGGGTCATCGGCGAAGACGCGCACCGCGCCGCTGGGATACGTGACCTGCGTGCGCACGCCCTCGGCGTCGTAAGCGAACGTGAACGTCAGATCCTCGCTCGTCGCGTCGACGACCGTATCGACGTCGTTCATGATGACCTGGAAGACTTGGCCATCGGCGTCAAAGACCGTCGTGGTCTTGACGTCCCAGACCATGCCCGTGCCCGAATCGGCGGGCTTGATCACGGCCGTCCGGCGGCCCTCGGAGTGTAGCACGAATCAGGCTAAGCCGGGCCGGACTTCCGGAGGAAAGTCTCCGAGTCTATCCGTTTGCGAGAACTCGGAATTGCCCCTTAGATACTTCTCCCATGATGATGATGTCGCCTTCATCCCAACCCACCGCGATATGGCGCGACTCCCGGTCGCCGAGAAGAAGCTCCGGCTGAATCTGTCGGCAAACCTCTCTCATCGCCAGATTCGCGTAAGTCAAACCCAGCATTTCCGTTCCGAGCTCGTCAACTGGCCCGTTCTCCATATCGTCCTCATCCTCGTCTTCGGGCTCTATTATAATTGAATCCAACACCTTTCGTATTTTCGAAAGTATCGCCGAATCGGCATACGGTTCCTTGGGAACATAATTCACTTCGGTGTGCGGTGGAAGTGCGACTTTATTCACCGGCTCCTCTGCGATCCCGCACAGGGCTATATCCATCGAAATATCACACTCATCGTCCTCCAAATTGGGACACTCCCGGAGACCAAAATACAAGATCGCGACTTTAAGCCCGGGTGGGTCCGCTGCATGGACATTCACCAGCCAATCGCGCAGCTTCTCAACATCCTCTTCGTAACTCAGACCGGAGAGCTCGGCCCAAACGGAATGCGGAAGCCTCTCATTGCATCGGGCGATAATCCTTTCCATTCCGGCGGACACACTCTCGGACTCACGAATGATCTCCAATACAAGGCTATAATCAGGATCCACTATATGCTCCTTATCCTATATTTTGCATCGACAGCTGGCCAACTTGCACATTGCGTAATTAGGATGTCGGAAGCTCAGAGAAAGCAAACCCGGTGAAACCAGCTTCTTCAATCATGCGCACAATATCCTCGCGCACTACGATCGTCTGCGGATGCTGCGTCAGGCGGAAATAGCGCCGGTCGCCTATTCGGGACATCTGAAGAACCGGCGGGGAACGCCAATCGGTTAGATCTATTTCATCGGGACAATCGGGATCGACCTCGTGAGGCGTGCGATCGAGATCAATACAGTCAACATTATCGAGCGGGTTCGCTATGAAATAGCGTTGATCGGGAATAACATTGCCATCTTCATCCTTCGGGGTGATCGGAAGCCACTGGACTTCCGGTGATAATTCGGTGGCCATGAATTCCATAAATCGTTTTGAGACGAGCGGCACGAAATCCGAATCGGTGATCTTGTCAAAAAAGACCGGGCTTTCGCCGCATGGCGTAAAGACTGCTACACTGTCACTGCTCCAATTACAAGCCGGCTTGCCTTCTGTGAGGTCATATGCCTCTTCGATATTAGAAGCTATGACCGAGAAACTTATCGCGATATAGTGACCTCCTGCTAGATCGAGCTCGGCATCATCGAGAAACATTTTGATTGTGAAGTATCTCATTGTGTCTTCAGCCCGATAAACAGAAACAGCTGTGGGTCCATCTCAGCGTCACCTTCGCGTTATTAGATCAAGCATACCTTGCTCATTGTTCAGGAGGGCATTCCCAATGTTCTCAAGTGATTTCTTGAGCATCCTTTTTCTTTGCTTAAGTGGGGCGTTACGGAAGCTTTTCTTTTTCACTGTTTTATTCAATCGGCTGTGAACCCACGCATGATACTCCGTTGGATGCGGCCCGAAATGATCCGTTATGGGAATCAGGTTGTGCTTATTATTCATCGAGAGGTTGGCTGATTTGAATATCTTTTTGAACATAGGCATCCACTTGCTCTTCTTACCCTTGTTCGTGGCCAGATGATGGAAGTTCGTCCGCTTGTTAATCGGGCCAGCCCAGATCGTTCTTACTTTACGCGGGTTGATTTGGATTTCAACCTCTTGCGAAAAACTGTAAAAGCTTGAAGCCAGGGTGAAAATCGCGATGCCCGCCTCGACTGCGTTCTTTAAGGTTTTACGCAAGAACAGTTTGACCAGGACCATCACCGTATCGATAGCTTGAAGGATCAGATCGAGGATCGTTAGAAAAGATACGAGCTTCAGCATCACCTCAAGGAGCGCATCCATATTGAGTGCGTCCAAGCCAGCTCGCATTAACTCAGCTATAGCCGCAGCTCTCTCCGAAAGGTTGAATGCTTCAGAAATCCACTCGATTATCGGTGCAAGAAGCACAATCGGATCGAGTCCAATTGCGGAAAAAACAGCGCGGGCCAAGGATTCGGCCACACTCGGGAGAACGTAGGTTGTCAGAAGGGACTGGATCGCCCCGGTTATATTCAGTTCCCCAAGGGAGAAAAGGCCGTTGGGATCAGTTTGATTTATCGGATTGAGTCCTGCATACGCGAGCGGGAGCGCAAAATTTCTCGGAAAGTCCGAGATCGGATCGTTTGTGGTCCAGCTTCCGTTTTCCGTATCCAACCACCTGGCGCGATGATACTGCAAACTCGTCGCCGAGTCGGCCACCTGGCCCGTAAACGCGTAATCTGTCAAAGAACGATCGCCCGCCGTCAGCGAGCCGAAGGCCGTGTAATCGTAAGCCTCCGAGGTCGATTGTCCGCCCGCGTCCGTCGATGTCAAGTTTCGAATCGAACCCAGACCGTCGGTCTGCAAGTGACTCGTCGTGACCGCCGAACCCGTCACGCTCGCCTGAGCCGCGAGCTGATCCGTGAACGTATTAAACGACTTGACCGCGCCGGTCAGGCCATCGATCACTGCCAGGCGCTGACTGTATCCCGTCAGGTTCTCGCGATCGACGAGATAACGATCATCCGAAGCCACCGCGCCGAACGAATCCGTCAGCTTGCGCCCGACCAGTTCGCCGGTGTGATCGTAGGTGTAATCGATCCGCGAGCCATCGTTGATGCCGCCGGTGAACGTCGCGGCGGCGAGCGTGCCGTCCAGACCGTATGTGTAATTCGTCGTCCGCGAGAGCACACCGCCGACGAACTCGCGCCGCTCGGCCATCTCGCCGTTCCGGTCGGAGTTGGTGTAGGAGTTGCCGTTGCCGGGACCTCGTTGCGCGCTGGGTCGGCTGGGGTCTATATTTCAAGTCGAATCGCTTAGTATCTTTCATCAAGTTATCTCCACACCCGGAAGTGAGAGACGGG
>JAJFLK010000302.1 GCA_021772735.1 Candidatus Sumerlaeota bacterium
CGCAGGAGCGTCTGCGGCAGTCCGATCAAATTATTGAAATTACGAACCGGCTCCAGAACGTTGACGCTCGCACCCAGCGTCCTGGCCGCCAGCCGACGCGTCGTGGTCTTGCCGACGCTGCCGGAGATCGCGATCACCGGCCCTGCCCACATCCGACGCTGGTGACCGGCGAGATCGCCATAGGCGCGGAGCGTATCGGCGACGCGCAACACCGGCAGCCGCTCATCCAGATCCCGCGCGAAAGATTCGCGCACGATCAATGCCCCCGCACCACGCTCGGCTGCGCCGGCGCAGAACTGGTGGCCATCGAACTGCTCGCCTTCGAGCGCCAGAAAGACCTCGCCCGGAGCCACTGATCGCGAATCTGTCGAGACCGGGCCGAACCGGCGATCACGCGCCTCGGCCCGGAGGTCGGCGCCCATGATCCGCGCGGCCTCGCCGAGGGTCCATTCGCCCAAAGGCTTGAGCCCTTTGGATTCTTCGAGTTGGTGTCGGGGACTTGCAGTCATGATTGGTCTGAGTGCGCCAGGGCGGCAATCACCTCGCGTGCGACCTCTCGATCATCAAAATGGATTCGCCTCTTGCCGAGAATCTGATAATCCTCGTGCCCCTTGCCGGCGATGACAACGACATCCCCTTTGCGCGCCCGGCCGATGGCCTCAGCGATGGCCTGACGCCGATCCAAAACAACGCGATAATCTCCCGCGCCGCCCGCGGCCTCGGTGATCCCGGCGACAATCTGACGAGCGATGGCCTCGGGATCTTCGGTGCGGGGATTATCGTTTGTGACGATGACGTGGTCCGAAAGCTCCGCGGCGACGCGCCCCATGATTGGACGCTTGGCCGCATCGCGGTCGCCGCCGCACCCGACAACGGCAATAAGCCGCTCGCGCGCGAACGCGCGGGCGTTGGTCAGGAGTTGGCTGACGGCGTCCGGAGTGTGGGCGTAGTCGACGATCACGCGGACGCCCGGCGCCGCGTCGATCATCTCGAATCGGCCCGGAGCCCCCCGGCAATCCGCGATCCCCAGCCTAATCGCCTCGGGCTCGACGCCCGCAGCCAGGGCCAGCCCCGCAGCCGTCAGGATGTTCATGGCGTTGAACCGGCAGTGCATGGGCGAAGTCAGCGTAAGCTCGATGGTTTCGCCGTCAGCGCGCCGATAAACAACGTCCAGCTCCAGGCCCGCGTCGACAAATTCAAGCTTGCGCAGATACAGACTCGCCTTGGGATCTTCGGCCGAATACGTCAAGAGATTGGCCTCGGGCAGTTGCCTGGCGATTCGACGACCCGCCTCATCGTCAAGATTGATGACGCCCACGGCCGAGGGATTCTCGCGCCGCATCGAGGCAAATATTGCGGCTTTGGTCGCGGCGTAGGCTTCCATCGTACCGTGGTAATCGAGGTGATCCTGCGTGACGTTGGTCAGGCCGACTGCGGCGAAATGAACTCCATCGACGCGGTGCTGATCGATCGCATGAGAGCTGACTTCCATGGCGACGGCGCCGACGCCGGCCGAACGCATTTCGGCCAGGCTCCTGGCGATCTTCGCGCCCGAGGGTGTCGTCTCGGCCGACGCCGTCTCGCTCGCGCCCCAGCGCGTCACGATCGTCGTCATGATCCCCGGCGCGCGCCCGGCCGCGCGAAGGATGGCTTCGAGCAGATAGACGGTCGTCGTCTTTCCGTTCGTGCCGGTCACGCCGAGAAGCGTCATGGCCCGCGAGGGATTGCCGTGCAGCTCATGGGCAAGAGGGCCAATCGCGCGGCGGGTATCGGGGACCTGAATCAGCGCCATCGAATCGGGCGCCGAATCCGGCATCCGCGTCACCAGCGCCACCGGGGAGCCTCCCCGAGCAGCGTCGGCGAGGAATTTATGGCCATCGGCCTCGTTGCCGTCGATAGCGACGAACACGGTTTTCGGTCCGCACTGGCGCGAATCCTCGCTCACGTCATCTATGATCGAATCGTCCACAATCTCGGGCGGCGATTGGCCGACCGGATCGAAGCCGGCCGAGATCAGGGTTTTTTTGAGGTTATGGACGGTAAACATGAGACTGCGATGCGGATGCTGTCTGCCCAATGAAGCGAGTGACGCCCGACATAATGATTTTAGCACACACGAGACGCCGAAGACCTGAGCGGCCTGGAACGACATTGAACGGCAGCATGAATGACGCGATTACAGGAAGCGTCAATGCTCGACCAACCCTACAAGTCCGGCAAAGCCGAGACTCCCGCAAGTGCGCCGCGAGACGCGCCCGAGCTTGCGAAGGCTTCGCCCTCGGCTCGCATTGCGGGATCGCGCCGCGCCGTCCGCCCGGCAAAGATCACCTCGACGACCTCGCCGGGCGCAAGCTTCGAGCCCGGTCGAAAGGATTGATCCACGGCCAACCCCGTGCCGAGAATCCGAATCTCGATCCCCGCCGTCGCGGCCCTCTGGATGGCCGCGGTCATCGGCAGACCGATCAATGAGGGCATCGTCCCGAGACGTCCGCCGGTAGGCTTCGGATCGGAAGATTGGGCGATCGAGGATTTGGCGAAGGCCCTCGCAGAAGTGTCGCCGTCAGCGGATTCGGCGGAATCAACGGACTCGACCTTCTCAAGCCAAACGCCGTCGTTTGCCCCAGAGGCCGAGGCGAAGCGCCCCGGCCTGACGGCGTGCTCGTCTCGGAGCTCCTCTGGATAATCCGGCTCGATCATCAGGATCCTGGCGGCGTGAGCCGCAACCTCGGCAAAGATCGGAGCCGAGACGTCGCCGCCATAGCGGCCCATCTGCGGGTCGGGCTCATCGACGTAAACGAAGATCGCGACCTTCGGATCGCCCGCCGGAAGAACACCCGCGAACGAGGCCGTGTAGTGCCGCCCCTCGACCAGTTTGCGGGTCGTGCCGGTCTTGCCTGCGATTCGATATCCGGGCAGGACCGCCCGCTTGCCGGTTCCCTCGGTGACGGCTTTCTCCATAAGATCGAGCACAGTGCGGCAGGTCGCGGCGCTGGCGACGCGCCCCACTTCTTCGTTGGGAAACTCTCTGGCGCGGCGGCCATCGTGCGAGAGAACCTCGCTGACGAGGCGCGGCTTCATCCGGATGCCCTCGTTGGCCACGGCGGCGACGGCAGCGACGACCTGAACCGCCGTCATGCTGGCCTCATATCCCATCGGCAGCGAGGTCCGTGATAGCGAAGTCCACTCTGTAATCGGACGCAGCACGCCTCGGCTCTCGCCGGAAAGGCCGACACCGGACCGCTGGCCCAGCCCGAAGCCGCGCAAGGACCGGTAGTAAAGGTCGGGCTCAATGCGCGGCCCAAGCTTGGCGAATGCAATATTGCTCGAGTGAACGAAGGTCTCGGGGAAAGAGACGAGGCCCATCGGGTGGGAATCGCGCACCCGGCGACCCTCGATCATGGCGACGCCGTTCTCGCAATTGATAGCCTCGTCGAGCCGGACGAGGTGATTGTCGATCAGGATGGTCGCGGTCAGAACCTTCATGACCGATCCGATCTCGATCGGGTCTGTCAGCGAGCGATTGCGGCGCTGAAACGCTCGCGAGCGGCTGAAGTCGTTTGGGTCAAAATCCGGACAATTGGCCACGGCCAGCAGATCGCCGCTGGCAACATCCATGACGATCGCGACGCCGGACTCGGCCTGGACGTTGCCGATGCCCTGACGCAGCGCCTTCTCGGCGTAGTGTTGCAGCTCACTGTCGATCGTCAGAACGATCTTCTCGCCAAAGGTCGCGCTGAGCAGATCTTCATCCATCGGGCCAATGCCCTGGTGCCAAACGTTCGTGACGACCTTCTGGCGGGTCTGGCTGCCGCGCAGGCGCTCGTTGAACTTAAGCTCGACCCCCTCCAGGCCGCGGTTGTCGCCGGTCTCGTCGATCCCGGTGATTCCGAGGACAGGCCCAGCCAGGTCGCCCTGCGGATAGAGTCGCTTGCCGGTCTTCTCGTATTCGAAAATGCCGGCGGGCAGATTTAACTCGTCTTCGAGCAGGTGTAGCGCGGCGACTTTGTCCGGCTCCAGCTTGCGCTCGACCCGGGTGCGGCGGGTGCGACCCAGCATGTGGACGATCGTGGCCTCGTCGCGCTCAAGCAGACGCGCCAGCCGGGGCGCGAGCTCGGGCTTCGGCGACCTGCCTTCAAGGCGCGCGGGAACGAAATAGACTGTATCAAAGAACGTGGAAGTGGCGAGCACCTGACCATCGCGGTCCAGAATGTCCCCACGTCGAGGATTGAGAATAATGGTCTTATGCTGCTGACGCCGGGCCAATCCGGCGTATTGAACGTGGCGAGAGATCTGAACGACGTAAAGCCGCCACTCGATCCCGGCGAATACGAGCACCGAGATGCCCGCCATGAAAAGCACGCGAAGCCGATGGCTCTTGGTCAGGATCTGCACCGCCGCGTGCTCTTTCTGTTTGACGGACGCACCGGGGCCCGCCAGTATTCTTGGGTCTGCATCTGGTCGAAATCTTTTTTTGACCCAATCAGGCAGGGAAGATGCGCTTGGGATCGGCGGGAACTGATCGAGCGCACCCTCCCTCCTCGTGTCCGAGGATTTTTGCCTGACGGGCTTCTCCAAACTCTTATGTGCGGCGCCATCGGGCCGCCCGAGGCGCGAAGCGCCCGGGGCTCATCGAGTGCTCGAGTCTCGCCGGCAAGCGGCCCCGTCTCGAGAGCATGTGGCGGGCAACCCCACTTCGGGAACAATTTCAGCAACTACGTTTACAGGCTACGGGGCTCGTTCAACATTATCGTGCAACATTCGCATGGCCTTGCTCGTGACCATTGGGCGGGTTCGGGAACGGGAGCGGAGCACAACGAGAGAATCAGTTCGTGATTCAACATTAGCGAAGCTACGTTGGCGGAACGTTTACCTTGGGGTTCCCCGGGTCGGCACCATCGCAGCGCACTGGAGCGCCGAGAGCATTCCATCGGACTGGAGGGGACAAGTCCGATCAGT
Source organism: Candidatus Sumerlaeota bacterium (assembly GCA_021772735.1). GTDB lineage: Bacteria > Sumerlaeota > Sumerlaeia > MVZB01 > JAJFLK01 > JAJFLK01. The sequence goes on from JAJFLK010000302.1 coordinate 4,957, forward strand.
TGGCCCGAAGTGGACGACCGCGAGTTTGGAGAAAGTTTCCGGCCCGCGGCTCGTGCCGATGGGGCCGGTGGAAATTTTTCTCCCCTCGGCTTTGGTTGGCCGAGGCATGGTCTACCCTGGAGTTAAAGGGTATTTAGGCTTCCTTCCCTGGCGCCGCGCCTCGGATCGAATCGCGTGCGGGCCTCAGTAATTGACGTCAGTTCGCCGGGGCGATGGGGCCGACTCGCCCAGCTTGATTATCTTCTGCGTATGCGCGGCCGGTCAGGCCCATCCCTGCGGTCGCAGCCTGGAGCCAGCCGCCCTCGCGTTCGGCACGATCCGAACTGACAGGACCAGACGTCGCCACGTCAAAACTCTCGTATCGCTCGCTCAGCTCGGGATCGACGGCAATGTGCGTCACCTGAGCAGTCGTGTATCGGACCAGCCCCAGGTCCGAACGTGCGTAATCAAGCAAGCGATCACCCTGCTTGCGCGATTCCACTTCGTTGCGCAGCAGGTTGACTTCGCCGCGCAATTTCATCTTTCGGCCCTGGAGTCGGACCGTCTCCTGACGCAGATCGTCGAGAGAGAATTGAAGGCGCAGCTGCGCCAGAGAGAACCCGGCCACCAGGGCGAGCAGGAAAAAAACAAACGCCACGGAACGCAACGGTAACGTGGGCTGAGTTGATTTGCGGCTGTTGCAGCGCGACATGGCCGACATGAGCAGCGACCTTTAACCTGCCTTGGTGTCCCCCGCCGGGGCCGACTTCGGCTTCTCAGCCGCGCGGAGCTTTGCCGAGCGGCTTCGTGGATTCGATGCGACCTCTTCGGCTGATGCCGTGACCGGTCGCCGGGTCAAAATCTTTAGCCGTGGCGTGACGCCTGCGGTCTGAGGCAGGGGCCACGGGGCCTGGTCGGTCGGCTCGGCCATCTCGCGCAGGAATCGCTTCACGATACGGTCTTCGATCGAATGGAAGCTGATGACGACGAGTCTTCCTCCGGGGGCGAGAGCCTCGACGGCCTGCGGCAAAACGGCGCGCAAGTTGTCCAGCTCACAATTGACCTCCATCCGGAGCGCCATGAAGACGCGCGTTGCGGGATGAGTCTTGGGGGGCCAGGCTTTATGGGGAATCGCCCCGGCGACGATCTCGCCGAGCTGCCGACCGGTCGTGATGGCCGCTTCAGCTCGATCGCGAACGATCCGTTGCGCAATCCGCCGGCTCCATTTCTCCTCGCCTTGCTCCCGGAACAACCGGGTTAATTCCTCCTCGGTCCATTCGTTGATGATATCGCCGGCCGATTTTGCGTCGGCGTTGCGGTCAAGGCGCATATCAAGCGCCTCGTCGCTTTCCCAGCTCATACCAAGCCGGGGATCAAAAAGCTGTGACGAAGAAGGGCCGAGATCGAGGAGGATACCGCCGGATGGCGGAATTTGGGCTTGGTGCAGGAGGGGCAGAAGCTCACCAAAGTTGCCTTCGATGAGTCTGACAGAAGCAGGTACGGAATGAGATCGTTCAATCCTCCGACGAACGTTCTCAATGGCAAGTGGGTCCTTGTCTATTCCGACCCCGAGCCCTTCGTCGCCCAACAGCTTTAAAATATGTAGATAGTGGCCTCCATTGCCCAGCGTACAGTCGACGACGGTCGAACCGGGCTGCGGCTGGAGATATCGAATCACCTCCTCAGGTAAGACAGGCGTATGAGGCTCAGCCTGCCGATCACTCATGGCCTCTCACGTAGCGGCCGGGTCTTCCCCGCTTTGGGCCTGCGGGGGATTGATGACGTACTGGATTTGGGTTTGCGGCGCATCTTTGCCGGATGACTTCTCCATCATCGCGTCGAACTGTTGAAGGCCGTCAATCATGGATTTCTCGAATCCGTTCAGGTCGAAAATTTGCATGGTGTCGATATTGCCTGTGACGATGACATCGCGTTTAATACTGCAGACTCTCATCAGGGTCGGGTTCAGCTTGACCCGGTTCTGCGCATCGAGAGGGAAAAGGCCCGAGAGCGAGGTCATGGTGGTGAGCATTCGGCGTTGCTCGGCTGTGCCTCCGCTCATCTGCTCGTGCCACTCGGCCAACTGGCGCTCGAATCGGGGACGTGGCATCAGGCGGATCGAACTGTCCGGAGTGGGGCAAACGCCGATCTTGTCCGCGTCGTCCGGGCAAAGCCTCCGGAGCACCTTCATGAACTTCTCCGGAATGCCGACCCTGTTCTTCGTGTCCACGGTCATCTCGGCACTGTCAATAAACAGGTCCTCGAAGTTGATGCCGCTTTGTTGCTTCGCCATCGCAGGGCCTCAAACCGAAAAGGGGAGAAGGGGTCTCCAGAGCGTCCCGTAAATACGGCGGAGGAGAATGTTTTTCCTCCCTTCAATTGCATCTGCACAAAAAGTTCAATAAAGTCCGAAAAAGTCCCCTTTTGGGAAGGGTTGTTCTACAGTGGGCCTAATTTGGTGTCAACACCTTTTTTTTCAGAGCAGCAATTTTTTTTCGGCCCGGGCTTCCAGCCCCCCCCATTTGGGACTTGGCAGACTGAAACTCGGAGACTTGACCGAGACCCCGGCGGATCCGTCCTCGATTCCGGACGCCCCTCGTATATCCCGGAAAACCTCCCGATACACATGGTGGGCCCCGATCAGGGCGACCGGGAGGTAAGATTGTGCGCATTTCCTCTCTTGCGACGTGCATTGTCGTCGCCATCGTAATCTCAGTTCTTTCAACGCTCCTGGCGCAGATCGAACCATGGCTCGGCTCGGGCCAGATGGATCCCGTGACGGCCCGGACCCTGGCGACCGGCCACTTCGGAGTCCTCCTGGCCGAAGTTCCCCTCTGGCGGGCGTATCCGGGGATCCCGCCGCTCCGCCTGACGCTCTATCCGCTGGCAGCCGCGATTATCGCCCCCTGGGCCTTCGGCGTGGTGTGGGTCATCAGGATTCGATGGCACAGAAGCTGGCTCGTAGCGGCGTGGGCCGTGGCTCTCGGAGGCTGGATTCCGTATGGGGTCGGAATCCTCATGCTTCGGCACAACTCGAACCTCGAAGTGATTGCCCCCTGGGCCGTGACCGTGATCAACGGCTGGATATACAGCCTGATCCTGTGCGCGGGCGGGGCTGCCCTTGGGCTGATTCGCGCTCCGAGGCGCCAAACCTCGGCCGAGGTCATTCTGGCGCCGCGAATCGTCGAGTACCCCCTTTGAAAGTAGGGGTATCGCGCGGTCGCCGCGGCGGCGCCTCTTCCCGCGCCCCTGCTGACATGATGGCCGCAAGGATATAGGATAGCTCCACGCCCCCGGATCCATCGGGATGTCCCGGGAATTTGGTTCGGGGCCGTCATGTGGAGCGCGGCCATGAGCGAGGCGGGCGAAATATCCGGCGAATCAACGCACCAGAGACGCGAGCGCCCGCCTGGGCCGCGCCCCGGGTTGCGTACCGGATTACGCTCCGCCCTGAGCCACTGGCTGCGAGGCAGGGTGAATCTGCTCCAAAGTTCAAGCCTGGATAACCTCGTCTATCGCCGTGAGGTCCGGATCAGTTCGCTGGGCTACATCCATTCCGATAGTCCGATCATCGCGGCGCATGTCTTCATGCTCGGCCTCGTCCTGATCTGCGCGAGTCTGTATCTCGCCGGCGGATGGCCCACGGTCTGCATATCCTCGGCCGGCGTCCTCGCGACGATCTCGATCGGGTCGTATCCCTGGGCGTATCGACGGGCGCTACTCTCGATTCGGCGCGATCGCGATTCGGGGATGCTCGAGCAGCTTTATCTGACCCGGCTGACGAGCGAGGAGATTTTTGAAGGAAAATACTTCGGCGCGATGGCCCCGCTGACCGAGGCTTGGCGATACGTCGTCGTCCTGGGCTGCCTGGCTGCGATTTCGGCCGGCATGGCGAGGGGCTTCGTGGTCGGGGTTCTCGTTGCAGCGGAAGGAATCGTTGTTATCAACCACTTCGGCTTTAGCTCCGCCGTCGGCGTTCTGGCGG
>JAJFLK010000303.1 GCA_021772735.1 Candidatus Sumerlaeota bacterium
AAAGCCGATACTGCGCAACTCGGCTCAAACGCGACCTGAAACGCCTTATCATGTAGCTCGCGTTGTGTCCGTTGTGCCTTCGTGGTCCTTCCTCCCCGCCACCACCGTCATCAGTCCGAACGCCGGAAGCGCCACTGCATAGCACGCCGCGCCGGTCCAATAGCTTATCGATATTCCCCAGGCCATCGCGATCGCGATGGCGAACACCGATGCGCAGACCGACATTGCGCCGTTCACGGCCCAGAGCCAGGGCGTCAGTCCGGGCGAGCTCACAGCCGCGGCGCGCATCCCGAGCGGGAAGCACATGCCCATAAACAATCCCAGCGGCGCGAGAATCACGACCGCGACGGCGATCCGCCCCTGCGCGGCCAGGCTCTCGAAGGCGTCGATGAGCATCGGCGTCGCCAGCCCGAACGCCACCAATACGCCCAGCAATGCCCCGACGCGCATCAGCCCGGCGCTTCTCAGCCGGCCCTCGGCGACCGAATTCGTCAGCAAACTGCCGATGCCCGAGGCGAGCAGCATCGTCGTCAGCACGACCGAGAGCGCGAACGTCGGGTGCCCCAGAAAAACAATGAGCCGCTGCATCTGCGAGATCTCGATGAACATGAAGCCCAGCCCGATGGCCGAGAAATAAATCAACGGCGCCGCGATGCGTTCGCCCCCGAGCGAGCGCGCGGCCAGGGCCAGCGGTCCGAGAATGAAGATCGCCGACAGCACTATGACCAGAATGATCAGCCCGCCGAGCATCGCCACGGCCTTCAAGTTGAAACTCATGTTGCCCAATTCCCAGAGGTCGCGATCGAAAGTGTCCCGCAGACGAAGCATGTTGAAAAAAAACGGCCGGTCGTCGGTCGGCGGGGAGATATCGAGCCGCCCGATCGATGCGGGCACGGCCGGCTTGATCTCCTCGCAAAGCGCGGCGAAAAACGGATCGGATGAATCAGCGCGATTCAAGACGGTGTCGAAACTCAGCTCGCGCGTCGCGGCGCCGAGGGCAGCGAGGTCGGCGTCGGTGAACGGATCGCGACTCAAGAGCAGCGTGCCGACTCCAATGGCCCGACCTTCGGAGATCGGCGTGCGCGCGACGTATAGATGTTCGCGGGGATTTTCGATACCGGCCTCACGCAACGCGGCCGCCGCCAGTGAAACGAGACGATACATCTCCGCAGGGCGATCGCGATAGTACCAGCGCGAGACCGAAAGAATGCCGCCGGTCTTTAGATGATCGATGAAGGTCTGCCACGCCTCGACGGTGTAGAGCGCGTTCTCGCTCAGGACGAATGCGCCCGCGGCCGTCGCCGCCCAGGTGTCGATCAGCGAGATTTGAATCAGATCGTAATCCTCTTCGGAGCGCGTGATGTAGCTGCGCGCTTCGTCGACGACGAACTCCACACGCGGATCGGCCCCGAGGTGCCCCGTAAAATCTCCCAGCGGCCCGGTGACCAAATCGACGATCGTCCGGTTGATCTCGACGCCGGTGACCGAGGCCTGATCGAACAGCAACGCGGAGAGCAAATCCCGGCCGCCGCCCGCACCGATGACCAGCACATCGGCATCGGAGCGAATCCGGTGCGCGAGATTTGTAATGTCGTATCGTAGGAATTCGAGGTTGGCCGGGTCGGCTTCAAAGTTGGTGAGAAACGTCGAGGCGCCGGCGTCGATATCGACTCGGAGCTGCTTGACGCGCAGATCCTCGGGCATCTCGGGACTGAAGCCCCAGCCGAACGGACTAACCGACTCGCCGGGCAGGCCCATGACGGTGATGCGCGAGAATGAATTCCAACGCTCGAGCAGGGCGGGCACTTCCTCCTGGCCTTTGACCCAGACCAGGCGAAACATCCGATCCGCCCAGGGAGTCTTCTCGGCCGAGAGCGACCCGAAAAGCAGGAACACGACGGCCAACAGGCCGGCGGCGAATCGCAGCGCGGGCTTGTCCGTCTCGAACCCGAAAGCCATCGCGCCCAGCGCGGCCAGCCCGGCGACAAACACCACGGCACGCGGCGCGCTCGTCGCGTTCAAAATTACAATGAACGCAAGGCAACCCATCGCCGCACCGACCAAATCGGCGGCGTAGAGCCGCGAGACGCTCGCGCCGAACCGGGTCAGCACGAGGCAGATCGCCACGCCGCTCAAAATGAAGGGCAATGCGATGACAAGATACGTCGCGGCCAGACCCGCGATGGCCCCCGCCGAAGCCTCCATCCGAAACGGTATTCGGAGATGCAAAAGAAAGCTGGCCAGGATCGCGACGGCGAATGCCATCGAGCTGGCCGCGAGCTGGACATGAACGCGCCGGGGATCGAATACTCGCGGCAACAAATAGACCAACACCGCGCCGACGGTCATGCCAAACAACGCCACGGAGATCGCCATAAACGCGAAGTGATACCACATCGTGACCGAGAAAATGCGGGTAAGCAGAAGTTCGTATGCGAGCGTGGCAAGCGAGATGAGGAAGATGCCGACGAACGTGCCCCGACCGGGGGCGACGGGGGGGTCAGCCGGGGCGGGCGTGCCGGTAGCCGTAGCGCCGGGCTCTGATGGTTTGGAGGCCGGCCCGGTCGCCCGGGTCGGCACAGTAAAATCACGCGTCATAAGGGGCGAGAGTCTATGTGAGATGTCCGCGCTGTTCAAGATCGGGAAACTCAGATTTCCCGCCTATCGCCTAAGATTCTTCTTTTTCCTTTTCGCCGGATCGCTCAAGCTGACCGTGCGTTTGGAATTACTTCATCTTCTTCGGTCCAGGCATCGCCGCACGCGTCGGACCGCGCACAAAGAAAGCCCCGCCCTATGAGTCACTCCAGAGGCCCTTGCCTGTTATTGACGTTAGCCCTCGGCCTAGTCGTCGCCTGCGCGAGCTTCCCGCCGTCGGCTTTGGCGAAGAAGACAGAAAGCGCTGCGGCGTATCTCGACAACAAGGCGCTGGCGTCGAAGGTCAAGAAGCTCGCTCGTCGGGCCGACGTCCGCGCGGAGAAACTCGCCGAGAGTCGCGGCGGCCATTCCATCTGGCTGCTCGAAGCGGGCGGCGGGGATAAGAATTCGCGCACACGGCGGCCCGCCATGCTCGTTGTCGCCGGTATCGAGGGTAACGATCTCGCCGGATCGACCTTCGCGCTGGCCTGGATCGAGCGCCTTCTCGATTCCCGCGAGACGGACGCAAAAATCGCCGCAATGCTTGAGACAACGACGATCTATGTCGTCCCACGTCTCAACCCCGACGCCGCTGATTTATACTTCGCCGAGCCACGGCGCGAATCCGCAACCAACGCCCGGCCCTTCGACGACGATCACGATGGCCTCGTCGATGAGGACGGCCCCGAGGATCTGAACGGCGACGGGCGGGTCGCGTGGATGCGAGTCGAAGACCCCGAGGGCAAGTTCATCCGCGACGAAGGCGACGGGCGGCTCATGATCGAGGCCGAACCGGGACGCGGCGAAGTCGGCCGCTGGCGGTATCTGCGCGAAGGTTCGGATAACGACGCCGACGAACAATGGAACGAAGACGGCGACGGCGGCGTGAACTTCAACCGCAACTTCCCGTTCGATTACCCGTGGTTCGCGGCGGATTCCGGGCTGCATCAGGTCAGCGAACCCGAGACGCGCGCCCTGGCCGATTTCCTTATCGCGCATCCCTCCATCTCGCTCGTGTTCACTTATGGCGCGGCCGATAACCTCGTCAAGCTCCCCAAGGATGCCAAACCCGCCGAGGACCGCACGCCGCCCGAAGCAATCCAGACCGAGGATCTGCCGTATTACAAACACCTTGGCGAGTCATACCGGACAGCCCTGGGCGTGGATAAGGAACTCACGGGCGCGAGCCCGGGCGGGAGCTTCTCGGATTGGGTTTACTTTAATCGGGGCCGATTTTCGCTGGCGGCCTCGCCGTGGTCGCCCGAGCTGGCGGTCGCGATGAAAAAGGACGGGGACGACGCAGACGAAAAAGCAAACGGAGACAATGGCGAAACGAACGCAGACGCGAAATCTGAAAACGGGGACGACGAGAAACCCGAAGATGAGAAAAAGGGAGGCGAGAAAAAGGGCCGTTCAGAGGATGCCGGTTATCTGAAATGGATCGACACGAACGCGCCCGAGCTGTTCATCGAGTGGAAGGCGTTCGAGCATCCAGATTTCCCGGGCGAGAGCGTCGAGATCGGGGGCTTCGCGCCGTATGCGAAATCCAATCCGCCGCAGAGCCAGATGGATAACCTCACGACAAAGCACGTGGATTTCCTGACGAGCCTTTCGCTCAAGCTGCCCAGGATCGCCATTCGCTCGGCCGAGGTCGAGAATCTCGGCAAGGGCGTCTTCGAGCTGACAATCCAAATCGAGAACACCGGATACCTCCCGACCGCGCTGGCCCAGGGCGAGCGCACCCGCGAAGTCCACCCGACGCGCGTGACGCTCGATCTGCCGGACGACGCCTTCCTCGCCGGCAGCCGCACGACGACGCTCGGCGCGATCGCCGGTTCGGGCGGAATGGAAGAAATCCAGCTCGTCGTCCGGCCGGGCGATGCTCGGACGTCCGAACTAAGCGTCATCTCAATGCTCGGTGGCTCGGCAGAGACCAGCGTCGCTTTTGCTCCTTAACTCGCGTCTCCTTAATTTGTCAGTTGTGTCAGGCGGAAATCATCTGCGTCTGACCGTGGGTGCTCGGGGAAAATAACTCGAAAGAAGAAACTGATCTCATCTTGACTCAGCGCTACGCGGAGATCAATATATGTGGTGTTGCGCAGATACGCATATATTTGCAAGGAGCTAAAATGCAAGACGAAGCAGCGCTATTCAAGGTTCTAGGCGATCCGACTCGACTCCGACTAGCTGTCATGCTCGCCACTCGGGGCGAAACCTGCGTCTGCGTGTTGGCTCAGGCTCTTGATGAGCCGGATTTCAAGGTCTCGCGCCACCTCTCGATCATGCGCTCGGCCAGGATGGTAGAGAGCCGCCGCGAGGGCACCTGGATGCACTACAAACTCACCGAACCCCGAAACTGCCTGGAGCGCTGCCTGCAGGAATGCTTTCGAGACTGCCTAGCGGATCACAAAACCGTGATGGCCGACGCAAGCCGCCTGACGCAAACGACGTGCGCGAAGTGA
>JAJFLK010000304.1 GCA_021772735.1 Candidatus Sumerlaeota bacterium
CCCATCAGAGGGGGGAACACGGAGCATGAATGAAAACCCGGAACAGCTTGATTGCGAAGCCGCGCGCGACGGCCTTGAACCGTTCTTCGACGGCCAACTCGGCGACGATGCGTTACGCTCGGCGATTGAACGGCACCTGAAGGCCTGCGAGGCCTGCCGCAATGAATTGGCCGTCCTGCGGACCCTGCGCCAGCAAACACGAGCTTTGGCACGCCCCGAAGCGCCGCCGTATCTGCGCGAGCGGGTCACGTCAATGATCCGGGGCTCCGAAGCCCGGCGTCGTCCGTGGATTTACCGAATCGTGCCGATGGCCGGTCTGGCCGCGGCTGCGGCTCTCGCTGTATTTGTCGGAATCGATTCATTTGATTCGCCGCTGCTCGTCCCCTCACGGACGCCCGCGACGACGGGGAATACGAGCGAGTTGATCGCCGAAGGTGAGGCAGCTCTCGAGCCGTTTGTCGAGGGATTCAGCGAGCTCGTTCGAGGCGGCGACCCGCGCGATTTTCAGACCGCCAGCGCCGACGCGCTCGAAGCATGGTATGCCCCGCAGCTCGAATTCAGTCCGAAGCTTCCCAAGTGGCAATGGGCCAGGCTTGTCGGCGGGCGGGTCTGGGACATCGATGGGCAAAAGATCGCGGGCGTTCATTACAAAATTGACGGCCAGGATGTCGGCGTTTACGTCCACGAGTACGGCATGGTCGATTCGATGATGATGGAGATGGCCGAAGGCTCCCGCGAGGCGGACCTGTTCAGCAAGGACGGACATCGCGTCGCATGCTGGAAAGACAAAGACCTGCTTTACGTGATGGTTTATCCCGAGTCGGCTTCGAGGATCGACCAGATGCTGCGGATGAGGAGCTAGGCGGGGCCAAAGGCTCGCGGGGTTACGCTCGGAACGAAACGTTCACGGCGAAACGTCCGCGACGAAACGCAGATTACCGGAATTTCAACCCGATCGGGGCTTGATCCAATGGCCATGAGTGCGACCCATCTGACGATTCTTCCTGATATCGTGCGCGACGCCGTTGCCCCGTCGAGCGCAGATCCGCAGCGGCGACACCAAACGTCCGCCGAGACCGCGCGTGCGAACCGGCGCGATCGTAGCCTGCGACCTTCGGAATCCGTTCCGCCGCCGCATCCGGGTGAGAGGTATCTGCTCGAAGCCGCCGCCATGGTCGCCTCGCCGATTCTTTTCTGAACTGCCTTCAATCCCCGCACAACTTTCCGCACCGTAACGCAATCCTGATCCTCATACATTTGATCGCAAGCGCCTGCGCCCGCGTTCGTTTGCCGTATTTCGCTTATCCGCCATCGACCTTGCCGGGCACGAATCTGGCAATTGCTTCATGAGGCGTGGTGAATCACGCCAACCACGACCATGCACGATGGGTCAGCGGAGCGAGGCAGGTCTATGCGATATCGAGGAGCATATCGAACGGCAAATCGGCCCCGGCATCGGGGTGCCTTTCGGGAGGCTCGGTCTGATCTGCCGCACGGTTTCATTCATACCGTATCAGGCCCGGTCGTCGGCATGACGGATGCCGCCCCGCCGCTGATATACCTGCCCGGGGTCCAGGGCGACCCTTCTCTGCTTGACCGCGCCCGGGGTCATCTAAATGCTCATCATCGTTTGATCGAGGTGACGTATCCTCGGCCGTCCGAGTGGTCGCTCGCCGATCATGCCCGGGCATTGGACGATCTGCTCGATACGCTGGAACTTGACGCGGCGCACCTGCTGGCCGAGTCGTTTGGCTCGCTGGTCGGCCTGGAGTTCGGGCTCTCGCGCCCCGAGCGTGTCCGCTCGCTGATTATGGTCGGGGGCTTTTGCCGCCCCGTGGCCGAAGGGCGGGCGATGTTCGCACGTGGCGCATTGGGCACGCTTCCTTCGTCGTGGCTTGAGCGCGGCCTGCAGCTCGTCGCGTCGCTCAACGATGCCGGCGAAGATCTCGAAGATGAAATGGGCTGGGCCGCAATCCCTCGCGTCGCGTCGCAATCGCCACGAGCCCGCAAGGCCGCTGCGAACCGTCTGGCCATTATCGCGCGCACCGATTTCAGCCGACGACTCGGCGAGATTCAGTTTCCGGTTCGTTACATCGGCGGCAGTGCGGATGCCGTCGTGCCGGTCCTGAGTGAAGTGAGTCTTTTGCGCCGGCGGCTAAACCCGCGCTCGGGGTTTCAAAGCCACATCATCCCGCTTGGGCCTCATTCGATCTTGATGTCGGATGCCGAGCAGACCGCCCGGCGCGTCCGGCGTTGGGTGAGTGAAATTGACGCCGCGATCTAATCGCGCGTGATCGCTTCTTTAAGCTTCGCCATCAATTTCGCTTGTCGATACGGTTTCTGGATGAATCCGGCGACCGCGGCGTGAGACGATCCTGAGAAGGCACTGATGGCAGGGGGGCTGAACCCTTGTGAGGCATGGTTCCCGATCCGTCGTGGCCGAGATTGTCCTGCCGGTAAAGAAAGAACGACTGAGACTCGAACCCTCAGATACACGCTTTGCCGTGGTTCTTACAAGCAGCCGTTCTAACGTGAACGAAAAATATGACATGTCGTGGGCGATTTTGGTGTGACCGTTGACTTGCACGGTTTCGCGATCTATTCATCGCTCGGAATTTGCTCGATCGTGAACGCGAATTGCGCTCGGACAAGCGTTTCGGCGACCAGCCCGGCTGCGGTTTCGGCCAGCGATGTGCAGAAATCGGCCCGGTCCGGACCGGTGAAATCGGGAAAACGCGAGGTCAGGGTGTTGCAGATTGTATCGCTCCAGCCCTCGCTGTTTTGAATCTCTTTCCAACGGGCCTGGTAATAACGGATCGCTTCGGCCAGTTGCGGCGTGACAGCATCGGTCGAGCCCTCGGGGCCAAGCAGATCGCCGAGGATCATCTCCCCCGCGCGGATCGCGCCGCACGAGCCTTCCCCGGTGATGCCGCCTCGACGCAGCGCCTGATACGGCCTCCACTCCAATCCGAACGTCTCGGCCAGGCACACCCCGCAAGAGCGATGCGGAGTGACTTTGCCTTCGTAGAGAAGATGGGCCTTGCGCCGCGCCGCATCGATCAGCTCGCGTTGCTTTTCAGTCATGGGGGCGTCGGATTGCATGGGACGGATCCTTTTGAGAGTCCTTCGGAGCGAATCATAATCCGCCTCTGCGATGATGATCGATCGGAGCGATGATTAGCAATCGGATCGTCCCGGGCGGTGCCGTCAGGCGCGCTGCCTCGTCACGGCCTTGCAACCCCGTGCCGGGTCAATTAACTTACCCCAGAATGGATATTGGAAAAGACAATCCCTCGGCCTCCGGAGCAGGCGCGACCGGCGGCGGCCCGTCGTTTCTGCCGGGCAATCCGGCATTGCGTCGCGGCGCGCTCATCGCGATGGATACCGTGCTGATGGCGGCCGGCCTCGCGATCATCATCTCGGTCTGGGTGCCGTTGCGTGCCGGGAGTTTTCCCGCCGAATACGTCAGCCTTTTCGCCCATGCCGTCGGCCCGGTCGTCGTATTGCGAGTCGCTCTATTCTGGTGGTTTGGGCTTTACCGTGCGATGGCGAGGCGGACCGGGACGTATGAGATCGGATTAATCGCCCTTGCCGATACGCTCGCGACGGCTCTCATCGTGCTGCTCAACTTCTCGACTCGATTCATCCCGAGCTTGGGCAGTTGGCCCGTCGCGAGCAGCGGCGAGCACCTGCTGCGCCTGCCGTGGGGTGTGGTTCTTACCGATTGGATGGGCGTGATGATCGCCATCGGCGGAGTGCGTCTGCTTCGGCGCGAGCTGGAGATCGGCTGGCTGCGCCTGCGTCCGGCTGAGAGCAAACGAGTGCTGATCGTCGGGGCGGGTGATGCGGGCGAGCAGGTGGCGCGGGATCTGATGCTCTCGACCCAGGGGGCGTATCGACCCGTGGCGTTTGTCGATCCGAACCCCGCGCTGGCCGGGATGGAGATTCAAGGCGTTCCGGTCGTGGGCAATTTGGACGAACTCGGCCGGACAATCGAAAAATTTCATCCCGACGAGATCGTCATCGCGCTCCAAGCGCCCGCGCCGCGCGTGATCAGCGCCATCGTGGATCAATGCCGTTCGGCGCGGCTCGCCTTCAAGATCGTCCCGCCCCTGACTTCGGTCATGAGCGGAAGGATCGAAGTTAATATGCTGCGTCCGGTCGAGATCGAGGATCTGCTCGGACGGCCGGCGGTCGATCTGAATCAGGGCGAGGCCAAGAGCTACCTGGCCGGCAAGCGCGTTCTCGTGACCGGCGCGGGCGGTTCGATCGGCTCCGAACTCTGCCGCCAGGCGATCGCCCAGCGTCCCGCTTCGCTGGCCCTGATCGGGCGAGGGGAGAACAGCCTGTTCGAGGCCTTGATCGAACTGCGCCCTCAAGCCACCGCCGCCGGCATCGATCTTAAGACGTTCATCGCCGATGTTCGGGACGCGGCGTCGATAGGCCGAATCTTCGAGCAGTTCGGGCCCGAAGTCGTTTTCCATGCCGCCGCGCACAAGCACGTTCATTTCATGCAGGCCCAGCCGGCCGAGGCGATCCTGAATAATGTGAGAGGGACGCTCGTTGTCGCCCGCGCGGCCCAAATCGCCGGAGCTGAGCGGATGATATCTATCTCTTCGGACAAGGCGGTGCGCCCGAACGGATACATGGGCGCTTCGAAGCGGGTCGCCGAGATGCTCATCAGCGCGTTCAATCGCCGCTCTTCGGCCAGCTTTGTCTCGGTTCGGTTCGGCAACGTGCTCGGTAGCCGGGGCTCGGTGATCCCGACCTTCCGGCGTCAGATCGAGCGTGGCGGTCCGGTCACAGTGACCCATCCCGACGTGACGCGATATTTCATGACGACGACCGAGGCGGTCAGCCTGGTCATTCAAGCCGGTGCGCGCGGCGAGGGCGGTGAGCTTTTCGTGCTCGATATGGGCGAGCCGGTCAGGATCGCCGACCTTGCGCATAATCTGATCACGCTTTCCGGGCTGGAACCCGGGCGCGATATTGCCATTGAATTCACCGGCCTGCGGCCCGGCGAGAAGCTGACCGAAGAGCTGATGACCGATGCCGAGGGATTGACGAAGACCGATGTCGGAAAGCTGTTCATCATGCGCAATGAGGAGCGACCCTGGGAGGACCTTGAGCCCGTGCTGGTCGGGCTCATCGCAGCCGCCGAGGCCGACGACAGGGCGAAGATCGATGAAATCCTTGGCTCCCTGATCCCGGATTTGCAAATCGCCGCCGGAGGCAGCGCCGATGATTCGGTGGCCGACGATTAGTTCGGTTCTCGAATTCAATGAGCAAGCTAACGAGGTAAAGGCAGGCACTGTGGAACAAGCGACCATTAAACTTCTTGAAGAGCTGACCGAGGCCGATGGCGTCGCAGGGCACGAAGATGAAATCCGCGCGATATTCGAGGCTCGGCTGGCGGGCGTTGGCGAGTTCCGGCGCGATCGGATCGGCAACATCACTTGCACGCGGATCGGCAGCGAGTCCGGCCCGCGTGTTTTGCTCGATTCGCACCTCGATGAAGTCGGCTTTATCGTTCAACGCGTCACGCCCGCCGGTTTCGTTAAGTTTGTCCCTGCGGGCGGCTGGTGGCCGCACACGTTGCCTGCACAGCGGGTTCGAATCGCGACACGCAACGGCAAGGTGCCGGGTGTCGTCGGCACGACGCCGCCTCACTTGCTCGACAAAGCGAGCAGAGATAGCGTTCTCGAGATCAAAGACATGGCGATCGACATCGGCGCGGAAGATGCGCAACAGGCGAGCGAGGAATTCGGTGTTGTTCCGGGTTGTCCGATCGTGCCCGCAACGCCATTCGCGCCGATGCGCCACCCGAGGCGATTCAGCGCCAAGGCGTTCGACAATCGCGTCGGTGTCGCGTGCGTTGTCGAAAGCCTGCTCGCTCTGGCCGAGCATCCGAACGTCGTCATTGGCTCAGGATGCGCGCAGGAGGAAGTCGGGCTGCGCGGCGCGAGATCTCTCGGCCCAGGCCTCGCCGCAGATGTCGCGATTGTTCTCGAAGCGCCGCCGGCCGATGATGGTCCCGGCGCCGACCCCACCGCATCGCAAGGGCGGCTTGGCGGGGGCGTACAGATTCGGCTGTTCGATCCGACGATGATCGCCGCGCCAAAGCTTGCCGAGTTCGTCGTCGAGATCGCCCAACGCAACGACATCACGCATCAGGTCGCGGTGCGCTGCTCGGGCGGGACGAACGCCGGAGCGCTGCACCAGGCACCGGGCGGCGTGCCGTCGATCGTGCTTGGCGTTCCGACGCGATACATTCACAGCCACGCCTCGATCATCGATCTGGACGACTATCTGGCAATGCGCGAACTGGTCGGCAAAGTGATCGGCGCGCTCGACGCCGACAGGGTTCAATCCTTCGCCTGAGACTCACATGGCTGCTGACCTGCAAATCATCGACGGATTCGAGGCGTTGCGAGCCGAGTTCATCGCGGAGAACCCGGGGCTGCGCCCAAACACGAGCGTGATCCCGGGGCGGGAAATCACCGATCCACAAAATCCGCCTGCGTTGAAAACGCCTGACGTTCTTCAAGCATGGCTCTGCGCAAGAGTCGGACTGGCCACCTCTAGCAGCGAGGAGCGGCGGTGGCTGCGGACGCTCGTGCGGCTCGCGATGCGAGGGGGCGCAGGCGAAGGCGCGGGGCAGGTCGCCGAAGCGCGCGAAGGGAGCCTCACGGCGCTGCTTCGCAAGCATCCGAAATTGATTGAACAGGCCCGGCGGGTCGCCGAGGCCGTGGGCGAGATGGAGGATGACGGCGGGGTCGTCCAGCCGCCGGGCTCCGGTGCCGGTCCGCGTCGTGATCCGGTCGCTCATGCCAAAGCGTGGGTCAAGGGTCTTGGCGGCCTCGGCGATATCGGGGGGCTTCGGGTTTGGAAATTCATGAGGCTGCTTGGCGAGGAGGTCGTCGTTCCCGAACGCGCCGTGCGCCGGTTCCTGTATCGCCTTGGCGTTCTCGGTGGCGAGAAGTTCAGTGGCGCCGCAGACGCGTTGGCGTTCGTTTCTGCGATCCAAGGCCTTTCTCGGCTGACAGGCATAGGGGTTGCCGAACTGGATCGTCTGATGGCCTGGCATTCGGGCCGGGCGGCGGGATTATCCGGGGGCGGACGGTGCGCTGCGAAGCCCCGATGCTCGCTCTGTCCGCTTACGGCCGGATGCGCCTGGTTTCGATTCCGCGGTGAGGACGGAGCAGACGGCGCGGCGTCCAGGGAAGCCGCCTCAGCCGATCGGCTCAAGTTGCGGTGGCGTGATCAGGGGCTCGACGAGATGACGGACGCCGAGTTGCTTGCGTTCGCGATGGGCTTGGGCGGAGATTCAGATCAGGCCACCAGGACCGCCGATGACCTCATGCGGCGATTCGGCGGCTTGCGCGAAATCTACGCGGCCTCTCTCTCCGAGCTGACCGCATTCCGCTCGATCGGCGAGGCGCGCGCGCGCCAGATCAAGGCCGCGTTCGAGATCGGGCTACGTCTCGCGGGCAAGAGCCTCGTGCGCGGCGCTCCGGTCAACGGGAGCGAGGACGTCTGGCTTGCCTACCGCGAGCGATACCGGCATATCCCGCAAGAACATTTCATCATCCTGTTGCTCGATACGAAAAACCGGCTCATCAAGGCCGAGATCGTCAGCAAAGGGACGCTGAGCGGGAGCCTCGCCCACCCGCGCGAGGTGTTCAAACAGGCGGTGCGCCACTCGGCATCGGCCGTGATCCTCATGCACAATCACCCGAGCGGCGATCCGGAACCGAGCCCCGAAGATTTCGCCGTGACCGAACAACTTTGCGATGCCGGCCGCATCCTTGGCATTCGCGTGCTCGATCACGTCATCCTCGGCGAATCAGAATATTTTAGTTTCAAAGACAAAGGGGCGATGTAGAGGGCGAGCAAATTCCTTTTTTTCTACATTGCTTGACAACGATTCGCCGTTGCGTTTGATTATCGGCGCGGGTGACGCATTCTCAAGCTAAGGTGGAAACCGATTCCGCCGAAGGCGAGGTTGGAGTTTGGATCCATGAGTGAAGGCTCAGATCCCAGTTTGACGGACAGCGTACCGCAGCCCGAAGACCTTGCAGTCCGGGGCGGCACGGACCGTCGATCCTTTCTTACGCAGACGTCTTTCGCCGCGATGCTCGGCGGATTGGCTGCCGGGTACGGCACGCTTGCGGCCTACGCCCTGAGGTTTCTCTATCCCGCGCGCCCGCCCGCGATGAGCTGGCTGTACGTCGCCGACATCAAGAAGCTCTCGCCTGGCGATTCGATCGCTTATCGCTCTCCGGCCGGCGAGAAAATCACGATTGCGCGTCAGGGGCGCGGCGGCACGGTTGAAGATTTCGTTGCCCTCTCGAGCGTATGTCCGCATCTCGGCTGTCAGGTTCATTGGGAAGGGGCGAACGATCGATTTTTCTGCCCCTGCCATAACGGGGC
Source organism: Candidatus Sumerlaeota bacterium (assembly GCA_021772735.1). Classification (GTDB taxonomy): domain Bacteria; phylum Sumerlaeota; class Sumerlaeia; order MVZB01; family JAJFLK01; genus JAJFLK01. The sequence continues at coordinate 8,434 of JAJFLK010000304.1, forward strand.
GTTTGACTCCGGCGGCAAGGGCATCGCCGGGCCTCCGGGCGAAGCCGGCCAGTCCCTCGCTCGCTATGCGTTGAAGCTCGAAGGCCGGCTGCTCTTCATCCAGGTCAAGGTCGAATCGCTGACCGCGCGCGGCCCGCAAACTCGCGGACGACGTGGACGCGGTCGGGAGGTCGCCTGATGATTCGAGCTGTTACCCATTGGCTGGGCGAGCGTATTCCGGTCACCGGAGATCAACTGCGCGAACTGACCAATGAGCCGGTGCCCAATCACCTCAAACACTGGTGGTTCTGCCTGGGCGGGACCCCCGCGTATTTATTCGTCGTGCAAATCGTGACGGGTATTCTGCTCGCGTTTTATTACGAGCCCTCGCCCCAGACCGCTTACGAATCCGTCGGATACATTACGAACGAAGCCGCTTACGGGTGGTATCTGCGCGGCCTGCACAAGTGGGGCGCGACGCTGATGATCGCGGCGATCATCCTGCACCAACTGCGGATCTACTTCACCGGGGCGTATCGCAAACCGCGCGAGCTGAACTGGCTGATCGGCATGTGCCTGCTGATGTGTGCGCTCGTGACCGGCTTTACGGGGTACAGCCTGGTCTACGAGCAGCTGAGTTACTGGGGCGCGACGGTCGGCGCGAACATCTCCGATACGGTGCCGGTCGTCGGCGGGTTCATGAAACGAATGATGCTGGCCGGTGACACCTATAACGATCGGACTCTTTCTCGATTCTTCATTCTGCACGGCGCGGTGATGCCCGCGATGATCGTCGGTCTTCTGTTCGTTCACATCACGTTGATCCGCCTCCAGGGCGTGACGGAGCTGAAGTTCGAGAGCGATTCAAATAAAGAAGACCACTTCAATTTTTTCCCCGAGCACTTCCTGACCGAGCTGACAATCGGTCTGGTTTTGATGATTCTTCTCAGCGTGCTGGCGACCGTCCTGCCGGCGACGATGGGGCCGCCCGCCGATCCGCTGACGACGCCTGAAGTCATCAAGCCGGAGTGGTTTTTCTATGTGACGTTTCGGTGGCTGAAACTTTTTTCCGGCACCGTCGCCGTTCTGAGCATGGGATTTTTCGTTTTCGTGATGTTCATCTGGCCGTTCGTGGATGGCTGGCTGCGTCGCAAGTGGCCCGGCACTGAGATTAGCGTCTGGGTCGGAATCCTGGCCGTGCTGATGATTATCGGCATGACCGTCTGGGAAGCCGCAGTGGAACACTGACGGACGAATTTATGAGATCTAACGCAGGAGAAATTGAATCATGAGCCTCAATGCAAAGCAGA
>JAJFLK010000305.1 GCA_021772735.1 Candidatus Sumerlaeota bacterium
CGCAGCGGTTCGATGGGCCGGAGTTTTGAATACGTCCAACGTCGCGGCGCAGGCCGAGGCCAACGACCGATACACCAACGCGCGCAACAGCAAGCAGCCCAAGCGCATCGATTCGCACCTGGTAATTTTCGATTGCATCACCTGCGACAAGTGCATTCCGGTCTGCCCGAACGCGGCGAACTTCACTTTCCCGACGCCCAAGATCGAATTCGAGTATTCGGACCTGATCGTGAGCGTGAGCGGAAAGTTCCGGCGTGCGGAAGAAGGGAAGACCTTCAAGATCGACAAGGAATGGCAGATCGCGAACTTCGGCGATTTCTGCAATGACTGCGGCAACTGCGACACTTTCTGCCCCGAATACGGAGGACCGTTCATCGCCAAGCCGACGTTTTTCGGCAGTGTGGCCTCGTATGAGATGATCGCCGACAAGCGCGATGGGTTTGTGGTCGAGCGCGAGGGCGCGGGTGAGACAAGTTCAATCCGGGGCCGCATTAAAGGTCACGAATATCGGCTTGCCGTCGAGGGCGCGTCGGGACGCGCGACGTTCGACGACGGAACGCTCGAAGCGGTTTTCAATTCGGAGGACCATAATTTGATCGAAGTGAGGCCCAGGCAACCCCTCGAAGCCGAGCATACAATCGATGTCGGCATCTATCACACGCTGCGCTACCTGCTCGCCGGGGTTCTTGACCCCTCGCGCATCAATCAGGTAAATGTATCGCGAAGGTAGAAAAGGACAAAATGGCTACCAGCTCCAAAATACCTGAGCACAGACCAGCAAGTATTCGAGAGTATGTCCAAACCATCGAGCAGCATAGAAACACCCTGGGCGGCCAACTGTGGTATCGGGGGGCAAGCAATTCAGCATATAATTTAGCCCCATCTATTTATCGCCACCCAAAGGCCAGGATATCGAGTGAATACGAAAAGCTCGAAAAAGACCTCATCAGCAGGTTTCGTCAGAGAAGCATCCCTTTTCTTGCCAGCAGTCCGGACAACCTGTGGGACACTCTTTTTCTGATGCAGCATCATAGAGTGCCTACTCGGCTCCTAGACTGGACCGAGAATCCTTTCATCGCCCTCTTTTTCGCCCTGATAAATGCCCCGCATAAAGTACGCCCCAATGGATCAGTTCAATACACTCAAGATGCAGCCGTGTGGCTTCTCCGGCCTGAGCATTGGAACAAATTGTCATTCAACACTCATATATTTGATCGAGAAATACCCTTGCCTTCCGACACGGAAGTTGCGAGCTATTCCCCTGCAGGGTCATTTCTAGCAATGAGGGAATATCCAATTGCGATTTACGGATCTCATAATAACCCTCGAATCGTTGCGCAACGAGGAGTATTCACCGTATTCGGGCACTCAGCCGAGGCGATGGATCAGCTCGCCGTGAATAGCAAATTCATAGGGGCGAGTGATACGCCTTTGATAAAACTTATAATTGGAAAACGGTACATAAATCGTATCCGTAGTACCCTCGCAGATTACGGCTTTACCGATTCGGTGGTTTTCCCCGACCTTGAGGGCCTGGCTGCAGAAATGCGGAGACAATTCGAATTTGAGGTATAGAAATGTTTAGAGCAGAACTAATGCCGCCAAAGACTTTATCGTGGTGGAACGCGAGGCGAGACATGATCGACATGGAGCCAACTTACCAACGCCGAGGAAGGCTGTGGTCGCGATCTGCAAAGGCCTTCCTGATCGACTCGATAGTCAATGAATATGATATACCGAAGCTGTATGTAGCCGACTTCACTTACGGAAGCCCAAAGCTCAATGCAAAACAACTTCCATATGCGATAATTGACGGGAAGCAGAGATTCGAGGCGATATTCGATTTTTATGATGGGAAGCTGACCTTGGATGAGCAGTGTGTGTTCAGGGAGGACCCATCAATCAAGATTGGTGGACTTGGATACAAGGATGTGAAGAGCCGGCATCCGAAAGTCGCCGAAGCACTAGACGGGTATTTGCTAAGCATTGTTCGTGTGATTACAGACGAGGAAGATCTGATCAACGATATGTTTACGAGATTGAATCGGAGTAAGCCTTTAACGGGATCGGAGCTCAGAAACGCAATGTCCGGTCCTGTTCCGGATATTATAAGAAGTATTGCCGAGCATGAGTTCTTTACCAGTTACATTAGGTTCGGAATCAAGCGGAGCGAAGATTTAAACGCCGCCGCTAAAATCCTCTTGTTTGAATTTCGAGGCGAAGTGTCGGAAACAAAAAAGCGGCCGATGGATAGTTTTGTGAAAAGTGTTGGTAAGAAAGACGTCGCGAAGCTTGAGTTGGCATGGCGGCACGTTGTCGACAACTTGGACGTATTGACTAATGTTTTCTTGCCCCGAGACAAGCTGCTGTCGTCCTCTGGCGTGGTGCCGGTGTACTATTGGTTCATGCGGGGACTTAGTGACGATGTTGGGAAACTCCTCAGAGAATTCCTTGTTCATTTTGACAGGATGAGGCGTGAGAACCGTGCCCGTCTCAAGAGTGAGGCAAGTCCGACGGAAATCGATGGTGGATTGAGGGATTATGATCTGCTGAGTCGCAGTACAAATGATCTGAAAAGCTATAAGGTGAGACTTAAAATCCTCAATGAGTATTGTGATAAATTCATCGAGGATATAACCGCAGAGCTGGATACATAGTATTGTTGGTTATCAATTCTATATATGGAATGAACGATGCCTGTGAGCGAAAGATCGAGCGTTTGTTAATTGTGACAGGGAGTAGCCGGGACGGTTATGCTATTCGATCTTCTCCAACCGTTCCCACATCCGCGCCGTGATCTCGCGCGATTGGCTGCGCGTTTCGACCTCATCGAGCGTCTTGATCGCCCGGTCGCGCACGACCCATTCGCCGTTTGCGATGACGGATTTCACGTGTCGCGAGCCCATCGCGAAGATGAAATGCGCGGGGAAATTATCGGTCGAGAGAGGTGTCGCGGGGCGGTAGTTGGTCACGATAACATCGGCCGCCGCGCCCGGTTCGAGCTTGCCGAGCGTCACGCCCAATGCGTCCGAAGCCCGCCGCGCCGAACCCGCGAGCATCGCGATGATATCGGCAGGCGCCAGTCCCGCGCCGCCGTCGCATGATTTGAACCACGCGAATTTGGCTTCGGTGAACATATCCCCGCCGATGCCGTCCGTGCCGAGCTGTATGGGCACGGTATATTTGCCGACCGGCGAGTATCCGACGCCATTGTTCATATTGGAGCGTGGATTGTGCGCGAGTGTGATGGGCGAGGCGTTGACCGCCGCGATGGACTCGGCGTCCAGGTGGATGCCGTGGCCGAAGATCGTCCCCGGACGGACGATTCCGAATTTCGTCAGGCGTTCGACAAGTGGCGCGCCGAAATCGCGCAGTGTCATCTCTTCGTCGCATCCATCTTCGGCGACGTGGATATGCACGCCCGCATCGAATTGCGCGGCGATTGATGCGAGCGCTTCGAGTGTTTCATCTTCGAGCGTGAAAGAGGCGTGGGCTCCGACGAGCGAAGCGAATTGATGATCTCGGGCGCCGTCGCTGTTGCGCACGCGGCACTGGGCGAGGTGGCGTCGTGTTTCGGTGAGCCCGGCCTCGCGCCCTTCGCGGCCGTTGCGGTCGGTGACTTCGTAGCACAGCACGCCGCGCACGCCGACCCGCGCCAGGCCTTCTTCCATCAGGTCGAGCGAACCGATGATCTCATTGGGCGAGGCGTGGTGATCGACCAGCGTCGTCGTGCCGCATCGCACGGCGTCGAGCGCGCCGATGCGCGCCGACATCTCGATTGACGCGGGGTCGAGCGCGCGATCCAATCGCCACCAGATGAATTTGAGGAACTCGTGGAAATTCGCGGGGTTCTCGGGCAGGAGC
>JAJFLK010000306.1 GCA_021772735.1 Candidatus Sumerlaeota bacterium
TGTCCTGCACGCGATTGCCGGCGTCGTAATCCAGGTCGGGATTCGCCAGACGCGAGACCCAGCGGTCGGTATCGTGACTGTCGAATAGATTCTGCAAGACGTACGTCGCCGAGCGCGGATAGCGCGAGCGCAAACGCGCCAGCTCACGATCGAACTCGGAGGCCGATATTTTGTTGGCCTTGTTTCCGAAGAAGCGAAAAGAGCTCTTGGCAAACGGGTAGTTCATCACCGCGTCGAACGTATCGCCGGCAAGCCACTCTTCGGCGGGATCCCAGACCTCACCGACAATGTAGGCCTGGGGATTTATGGATTTAACGTGGGCGCGCCACTTGACCCAGAACGGTTTGGGGATGTGCATCGGCACATCGAGGCGCCAGCCGTCGATGCCGTCCGAGGAATCGCCATCGCCATTGGGATCCATCCACCTCGCCGTGATGTCGAAAATGTGCTGATTCAGGCTGGGGCTCTTGAGACCTTCGCCGTCCTTCTCGAATTCGGGCAGTCCGCCGAACCCGGCCCACCCGGTGTATTCGAACGGCTCCCAGCTCGTGACGTTAAACCAATCGGCAAACTTCGAGGCGCGTCCGTTTTCTTTGACATCGAGGAAATAAACGGAATCGTCGCCAACGTGATTGAACACGCCATCGAAGATGATCTTCATCCCGCGCCGGTGACATTCCTCGATCAACTCCAGAAGCTTGCGATCGGACTTATTGAAGACCCATGTCGAAGCATCGGTAAGATCAACATTGGCAACCGACTTGTCGAACTCTCCGGCAACGCCGTATCCATCGTCCGCGAAGACGAACGAACGCGCATTGTACTTGTGCGAGTTGAAGGACTCAAAGATCGGGTTCAGGTAAATCGCCGTCACGCCGAGATCCTGCAAATAATCCAGCTTCTCGATGACGCCCGCGAAATCGCCGCCGAACAGTCGCTCATACATCGACCATTGCCAGAAAGATTTATCGCCCTCGCGCTCGTAAGGCTGCTCGATATACCAGGGCGCCGCCCAGGGGTGAGTGACTTCTTCGCGCCCGGTCGAGCCCGCCGCCGTTTGTTCGGGATTGTTCGCCGGGTCCGCATCGCGAAACCGGTCGACCATGATCTGATACCACACGGCACGCTTGGCCCAATCCGGCGTTTCGAATACATCGGAAGCATCGAACGCGAGCGGAAATTCGCCGTCGAAGATTGCCGTCGCGTCGCCGTCGCGGACCACAAACCCATAGGCGACCGGCTCGTTCCCGGCCGCCTGGTCCAGATTCAGATGAACTTCAAAAAACTCGTAAACGCCATCGGAGCCTGCGCGGAACATCGGAATCTCATCACGGCCGCCGTGTGCGTCGATCAAGATAAGGCCCGCGCCGGTCGCATCGCCGCTGAGCGCGCGCATCCGGATGGTCGCCTCGCGCAAAGAATGCACATCGAGGTAGGTGTGTTGTTCGGGGTCGTGCCCGAAGGCCCGCGTCTCGATCTCGCCATCGCCGCGCCGGGGATCGAGGTTCTCGATGATCGCCGAGATGCCGAGACGAAGAACGGAATTGCTCGCGCCGTGGCCGTCGGGTTCGGTATCCGGATTTGCGGGATCGGCGTCCCACCCATCGGACCCGGAGATAAACTTGTAGGTGTGGCGCCCGCCCGAAGCGCGGCCGGTCGCCTCGTATGTCCCGTCTCCGTCCTCGTCGGTCATGGGCAGTTCGGCTCGGCTCCAACCGTTGAAGCTGCCGGCGACGCCGGGGTTCTGGACCGCCTGTCCCGGAGTCCAACGGAACGTGACCCAATAGGTGTCGCCGCCCGAGTCAAGGATGCTTAAGTGATTGGGATGTGGAAACGAGACGGGATCGCCCGCCGGCTCGCCGCCTTCCTCACCCGGAACGGCGGCAGCGGTGAGAATGCGTGGCGCAGGCAAGATGCAAATCGTGGCGAAGGCCAACTGCAGGATGAGTCGGCTGCGATATCGGCGATGAATCATGGTGGGATTAACCTTGCCCGCTGTTCCGCGCCATCGCGGTGAAATCTAAAAGGCGGACCCCGGAGGGTATCTGAAAAAAACTCCTCCGCCGCCGACCCCGAAGGGCCGACGACGAAGGAGTTTCGACCCGCGTAAGCGGGAGTATGAACTACTCGTACATCGACCAATCGGTCACGCCGAGGAAGTCGACGATTGATGCCGGCTCGTCGATCGAGGGCGGACGCGTCGGCGCGGGTGCCGCCGAGGTTCCGTCGTTCGCCCCGACGCGACCCGTGGTCACGTCAACGACGAAGTTGGTCTGGTTACCGACGCCGATCGTAATGGGCACGTTCGGGTTATTCCCCATTGCCGTGGCGCCGTCGCCAGCTCCACCGTACTGCCAGTCCCAACTGGCCTGTTCGCCGAGACCCTTCCACACGCGGGAGCCACCCGAGGCCGCTGCAATTGATGGAGTGCCTGTGAAAATATTATCGCCGGCTGCGGCGTCCACTCCGGCTCCATCATCAAGCAGACGCATGTTCGCGTCATCATTGTTCCAGTCGCCCGCGCCGCCGAAATCGACCTGCATTGAGCCTACGGCCTGCACCCACGTCGGGTTGCGGCGCGCCGCAGGATCGACCCAGACGTAGTTATCGGCCGGGGAGAAGCCATCGCCAGGAGCATTCGTATCGAACTGCACCAGAACGAACTGCACGAATGCCGTGGTGACGAACGGATATCCGCCCGTGCCGGGGAATGACGGGCCGACGCCTTGCAGAATCTGGACCGTCTGATCGCCGGATGAGATGTTCGTCAGGAACTCGCGGCTGTAGATACCATCGGCTGCGGTTACGTCGCCGTTGGTGCCGTCATCGAAGAGCTGGGTCTCGGC
>JAJFLK010000307.1 GCA_021772735.1 Candidatus Sumerlaeota bacterium
GCATCTCGGCCGAGGGCATCGGGACGGTCGGCATGTCGATTAACTTCGTGGTCAGCCTTGTTGTCTCGCGCGTCACGACCCCGCCGCCGCCCGAGATCCGGGCGATGGTCGAGCGTCTGCGCGATCCCTCGCATGCCCCATCTGCCCACGAGCCGGAGACCGCCGAGACGCATTGATCGGAATCGCGATTATCTGAATCGCAATGATCCGGGCGGATCGGAGAACGTGATATGGACGAAGACGATCAGGCTCCGAACTTACCGGATGTCCCGGCGCCGACAGATGATTACTCGTTTCTCCCGGCGACGTATGACCGCGTCGCCGCGCAATACGCCGAAACCTTCCTCGACGAGCTCGACGCGAAGCCCTTTGATCGCGAGCTGCTCGGCCGTTTCGCCGAGGCGCTGCGGGATCGCGGGCGGGTCTGCGATCTCGGATGCGGGCCGGGGCAGATCGGCCGATATGTGCGCGAGCGCGGAGCTGATGTCTTCGGCGTCGATCTCTCAGCGGGCATGGTCGCCATCGCGCGCGAGCTGAACCCCGGGATGGAATTTGAAGTCGGCGATGCGCGCCAGCTTCCGCTCGAAACGGATTCGCTCGCCGGCATCGTCGCGTTTTATTCGCTCATTCATCTGCCGCGCGAGGAGATCCCCACTGCGCTCGCCGAGTGCGCCCGGGTGCTCGCGCCCGGCGGAGCACTGCTGATCTCGATGCACGGCGGCGAGGGCGTCGTCGAGCGTGATGAGTTCCTCGGCGAACCCGTGCCGTTCATCGCGACGCTGGTCGAGCTTGATGAAATGTTGGAAATGTTTCCCCGGGCGGGCTTCGCGATCCGCGAGGCCCATCAACGAGATCCGTACGAGCAGGAGCACCCGACGCAGCGGATCTACATCTGGGCGGAGAAGCGTAAATGACTCCGACAAAGAAACTAAAATCCATTCAGACCAAACGAATATATGATGCGCGCGCAGATGATGACGGGCTTCGCATTCTGGTGGACCGAATCTGGCCTCGCGGGATATCCAAGGAGAAAGCCCAGCTCGATTTATGGCTCAAAGAGATCGCGCCGACGACCGAGATGCGCAAACGATTTCACGGTCACCCCGAGCAGTGGGACGAGTTCAAGAAAGCCTACTTCGATCACCTGGACAACAGCAATGAAGCGACCGACGCGCTGGAGCAACTGCGCGAGGCGGCTGCCGGAAATCACATCACTTTGCTTTATGCCGCGCGTGGCACCGAGCAGAACAACGCGGTCGCGCTGAAAGAATATCTTGAAGCCGCGCAGTAGGCCTGCGACCAATTTATCCGTACGCGCACAGCGCGATGTCACTCCTCGACGCGGAGCACGAACGGTTCGGCAAGGTTGAAATCCATGCCGGCGACGTTGGCGAGGCAGCGGCGCACGCGTTTCTCGACGGCTTCGTGAGTCACGATCGTGATCGTCGCGCCGGTCTCCGGGCCGCCTGCATTCGCATTTGACCCGCCACCCGCGGCCGGCGCCTCGGGCTTGTGCTGGATCATCGATTCGATGCTGATGTCTTCGTCGGCGAGCGCCTGGCTGATCCGCGCCATCGTGCCCGGCTGGTCGGCGACTTGGAATCGCAGGTAATAATGAGTCTGGAGCTCGTCGCGCGGACGGAGGTTCTTGAACCCGACCCGAACCGGCAGGCGTGCGTCGCGTGCGGCGTTGAAACCTCCGACGTCGGCAGCAAGGGCCATCAGGTCGCTGATGACGGCGGAGCTGGTCGCGGCCGGACCCGCGCCCTGACCGTAATAAAGAGTCGGCCCGAGCGGATCGGCGTCGATCTGGATCGCGTTGTAAACGCCGTGGACGGCGGCAATTTGCGAATCGCCCGGCACGAGCGTCGGATGCACGCGCACTTCGACAGGTCCATCGGCCTCGGCCTGCTTGGCGATCCCGAGCAGCTTGATTCCGTAACCGAGCTCGCGTGTCAGGCGGATATCGATCGGCTGGATCGCCCGGATGCCCTCGACCCATACGTCTTTGGCGCGGATATCCATGCCAAAAGCCAGCGAGGCGAGCACGGCGATCTTGTGCTGCGTATCGTGGCCGTCGATATCGAGCGAGGGATCGGGCTCGGCAAAGCCCTTGGCCTGAGCTTCGGCCAGAACGGTCTCGAACGCTGCGCCGCGCTCTTCCATCTGCGTCAGAATATAATTGCAGGTGCCGTTGATGATGCCCTGGACAGAGCGGATGACGTTTGCGCTCGTGCCCTGCTGCATGACGCGGATGATCGGGATGCCGCCGCCGATGGCCGCCTCGAAGAGCAACCCGACGCCGTTGGCCTGGGCCAGCGCGAGAAGCTCGGGGCCGTGCTCGGCCAGCAGGGCCTTGTTTGCGGTGACGACGTGTTTGCCCGCGTTCAGGGCCGCTTCGACGAACGTCTTGGCGGGCTCGATCCCTCCGACCAGCTCGATGACGACATCGATGCCGGGATCGGCGATCAGACCCTTGGCGTCGCTCGTCACGATCGCGGGATCATAAGGCGCGTCGCGCCGGGTTTTGGTATCCAGGTCGGCGATGGCGATCAGCTCAAGAGGCCTCGGAAGCCGCGCGCCGATAATTTCACGGTTCGCGTCGAGCGTCCGAACAACGCCCGCGCCGATGTTTCCGAATCCGATCAGGCCGATTTTCAGGGGATCGCTCATGCGAGTGCTAACCTCAGAGGGAATTGCGATGGCTTGCCCGGGGCGGCTGCCGTGCAGTGGCGCCGGACAGGCGAAGTCCCGCGATTGTGTTCAAGGTCCGGTGCGAAGTCCAAGCAAATTGACGGGGCCGACGTTCCTGGGCCCGATCAGTCCGAATCGTAAGAGTGCCGAAGATCCGACATTGAGATCGTCCCGACCGTGCATCTGCTTGCAAGGCGGAGGGTCATGGCCGAGAATGCCGCGCTGGCCCGATGAGCTCGGGCGGCGGATCATCCCAATGACGACCCAAACCCTCCCGATCACGCTCTCCGAATCCCATGAGCTCGAGCCCTTGGCTGAGACTCGTGGATATTTCCTGAATCACTCCAAGGGATTCAGCTCGGAGTTCGTTCGGCAGGAGATGGAGCGAGCCGTCCGCGCGGGGTTCAACCTGATTATCTTCCCCGTCTATGTTAACGGATACACGCTCTACCCATCTCAGACGTCGGCCGCAGCCGGATTCGCGCCGATCAATCCGCTTTTCAAGAAATGGAACCCGCTGGCCGAGGCGACCGAGATCGCCCACGACCTCGGCGTTGGCCTGTGGGGTTTGCTTCGGCTGTACAATTTTCATCCGCGCCATTCGATCGTTCCCCATCGGCTGCTCAAACGTTTTCCAGATTGGCGCTTGGCCATTCATCCCGATTTCAAGGATTCGAGCCTGCGTCGGCGCGAGAACTACGTCGCCTGTCCGGTCAATCGCGATTACCGGCGGTATTGCGGCGACCTGCTCAGCGAACTTGTGACCTCCTATGCGATCGACGGAATCGTCATCAACATGACGGGATACGGGCTGCGGCGCGGATCGCTCGAAGAAAGTCCGTTCTGCTTTTGCGACGCCTGCCGCCACGAGTTCAGCGACGTGACTCGCGCGAACATGCTGGCGAAATCAAAAACGACCGAGGGCATGGCGCAAATTCGCAAGTGGCAAGGCGAAGTCTCAACGGAGACGCTCGAATACCTCCGCCATCGCATCATCAAGTCGCGGCGGACCATACGGATGGTCTGCCGTGCACAGCCGCAATGGCGGTGGAACACGGACGACGCTGGCCCGGCCCTTCACACCGAATATTGCATCAATTGGGCCGACCTGCTTGGACGAGGCATCGTCGAGGAGCTCGTCGTCGACCATGACGAGAAGGTCGTTCCGGAACTTTTTTCAAGTCGTCTGGTTTCGGACCTGGTCGAGCTTCACCACGAGGCGCTCGTCCTGCCTCAGATCGGCATCAACAGTCCCGAGGAGATCGCTTCGGTGATTGCGGCCGTGCGCAAGTATGCGGTCTCCGGGTTCGTCGCACAGTTCGACAGGCCTCTGACGGACGAGGACGCCGATTTTATTCAGCGTGAATATCTCTCCGCTCCGGCGCAGATTGCCGAGAGCGCGCCGCTGGCCGCCGCCGCGCTTTTGCTGCGTCTCGTTCAGCAGCGCCATGAGCAAAACGACCTCATGCACGATTTCATGCGCGATTTTGTGCGTCTCGTCGAACGGGCGTATCGCGAGCGGACCAGCCTGGAGGCGCTTGAATTGATTTGTGACAATCTGGCCGGTCTGCGCGATGCGATCCGCCGGGGGCGGCTCAGGGACTATAAGATCGGCGAAGACACGCTGCGCGACATCGGCCTGGCCCGCAGGCTCGTGCGCCTGGCGTGCTTCGACGTTCGGTCTTGAGCGCGCCGGGGCCTGCCATGGAATCTCGCGCCGTTCGATTTGCTCCCGGTTCCGGCTCGCCGCCGAGCGGCAATCAGACGCTCCGGCTACGCGGCGCGCGCCGTGCGCGTTTCGGGCTCAGCACGTGGGCTCCGGTGTGGATGGTCGCCGCCGTTTGCGTGAGTTTCATCTCCCCTCAGGCCTGGGGGCCGCTCGTCGATCCCGCCGCGATTGAAGCTGAGGTCGCAACGGCCTCGGACCCGAGTTGGCTCGCCGAGGCGCTGCCGGCCGTTCGGGCATGGCGGGCCGTGCGCCGGACCGCGCATCTGCCTCTTTGGGACGCCAGCGCGATGGGCGGCGTCGCGCTTCTGCCGACCAGCACCTTCCGGCCGTTCTACCCCGGAGCATGGATTCACCTCGTCGTCACTTCGGCCGATCTCGCGCATCGTCTCGAAGGGATGCTCCATCTTTTCCTCGCGGCCGCGTTGCTGAGTTTCATCGCGCGGCGGGAGGGATTCGGGCGCGGACCGGCCGGGCTCGCCGGGCTTGGATGGGCGCTTTGCGGGCCGATCACGACCCGTCTTTCGCCCGAGGCTCTTCCGGTTGCCGAGGCGCTTGTCTGGATGCCACTCGCCCTGGCCGGAGCCCGCGAGGCCGGCCGGGGTCAAATTCGCAGAGGTATACTTTACTCCGGAATCGCGTGCGGTCTGCAATTACTGACTGGTGGGGCGAGCGTCGCCGTCGTCACGGCATACGCCTGGCTCGGCGCATTGATCTCGGTGCGATTCTGGCCGGGTTTCGGAGCGATCTCCGGCCCCACCTTTGGCGCGACGTTCGGCCCCGATCACTCTAAACAAGATGCCTCTGGCCAAACCGCGCGTCCCGCCCGATTGCTTGGTGCGGGCCTGCGTGCGTCGGCGGGAGCTGCATGCCTCGCGCTCTTGCTCGGCGCGGCGATGTGGCTGCCTCGGGCGGAGTTCGCAGGCGCAGGTAATCCACGAATTTCGGATGGATCCGGCGTAACCGCGATTGATCAACAATCGCGCGTGGAATCGCATCAGCTGTTCGAGTGGGCGTTGCCGCAATCTCCGACCGTGGGCGAGGGCCGGAGCAATTACGTCGGCGCGGGCGTGCTGTTGTTTGCCCTGCTTGGCATGGCCTGGAAAAGCCCGGCGCGCCGGGGAGCCATCGTCGCGGTCGTGCTCGCGGCCATCGCATGGGCGTTGGCGAGCAGGGGTTTCGGCGTCTTGCCCGATGATGTGGCTCGGCTATTACCAAAGTGGCTCTCCGGACTTTCCGGATTCGGGTTGATCGAGGATCTTTCGATTTTCATGGCGGCCGGGGCGCTGGGATTGATCGCTGCGGCCGCGATCGGGCTCGAAGCGTTGATTCATCCACGGCACCCGCCGGTGATGTTACTTCCCCCAGTCCCCGTGTCGCCCGAATCGCCCGAGCAAGCGAGCGCCGAGAATGCGCCGCCAGGCGCACAGGTCGCACCGCCCGATCCGGTGGCGATGGCCGAGGAGCGGCGGGCTCGGAGCTTGCGCGCACGAGGATCGATCCTCCTGACCGCCGCAGTCGCCGGAGCCGGCTGGGCGTTCTACATGACCGCCAAGTTCTCGATCATGAGCGAATCTGCGGACTGGATTGCCGGCGCTCGCGAGGCGGTCGTCGCGCAGAGCCGCCTCGCCGAGGGATTGATGACCGTCGGCATCTTCGCCGGTTTCTGGGCGTTTTGGGCCAGCCTGCCGTTCGCGGCACGCGGGCGTCGCGTCATTCTCGGCGTTCTGTTCGCGTTGATGGCATTCTTCTGGGCTCTGGATCCCGCGCGCAACGCGGGCGTCCCGTATTTGGAACAGGCCAGAGCGGCACAGTCCGATTCGCGGGCAGATCAGCGTGAAAATTCGGATTTCGCGAGCGCAACCGAAGCGGAAGATGCGAGCCATCGCGCAAGCCTCAAGCTCAACCTCACGCGATCGGATCTGGAGCGATTGCGGCCGCTGCGCGCCTGGAATCCGGGCGGCTACCGGCTCGCGTCATGGTCTCGGAACGGAAAGGAAGGGGAGAGCGATCAAGGCGGCCCGAGCGTGAGCTCCCATGTAGACGCGGATTTGGGACTCCCGGCGAGCGTCGGCCGATGCGATCGACCCGAGGCCCGTAATTACACATTGCTGCGTGACGCGCTCGGTGAGGCGAATCCTAATTTTATTCGCCTGTTCAGCGTCGGCGTTCTGATCTTGCCGCCGCAGTTCGAGCCCGGGCCCGAGTTCGCGTCGATGATCGAGGGCGAGTTTCGCGAAGTGACTTCCCCGGAGCCCGGCGTTCGCGTTCTCGTTCGGCGCGCGCCGGTATACATCCGCGAGGTCGGGCGCAAGCTTCTGCTCGATAGCCCTGCCGCGATCCTCAGCGAACTCGCCCGGCCGGGATACAATGTTTTCGAGGCGACGCTTGGGCTTTTCTCTGAAGATATCCCCGCCAACGCCACGCACATCTTCCACACGTTCGAGAATCGCCATTCGATGGACCTGGACGCGGAGATTGTCTCGGCGGATTCGGGTGAGGTCCGAATCGATTATCGCGCCAAGCTGGCCGGCATCGTGCAGATCGCCGAACCTATGTTGCCGGGATGGCGTGCGTGGGTTGATGGCGAAGAGATTCGGATCGGCCGTTCGCATCGGGTGGCCGACAAAGGCGGCGCTCAGGTCGATGATTTCATGCGCCAGGGCGGCGCCGAATCGGGCGACCTGTATTTCCTGAACGCGTACCTGCCCTCGGGCAGCCACAAGCTGCGGCTCGATTACGACCCAGACTCGGTGCGGCTCGGGATTTACATGACGCTGCTCGGCCTGGCGGCGCTGGCGATGGCCTTCGGCGCGCGCGCCCGCGATTTCGGATGGCTTTCCGTCTCCGCAGCCAAGCCCCCGCCACTCCCCGAACCCGCCGATGCGCCGCGCAGAATTCGCGAGTTGGATTGATGTGGGCGCGAGATCGATGACGGCTTTCTGAATTGAATCAGCCATCGGGCGGAAAGAATCCATTCAAATACCGAACCAGTGACGCAGTCGAATGGCGTTCAAGAGCCCCGCGCCGTATAGCC
>JAJFLK010000308.1 GCA_021772735.1 Candidatus Sumerlaeota bacterium
GCGCGGTGCCGCCGCCGCCGGCCGGATAGGATCACACATGGGGATGGCCGAGCAGGGAAATTTCCCCTCGATCAACCTTGGCGAGATTGCCAAGTTGCAGTGCATCGTGAGCAATGGTGTGGTGATCAATGGCGCCGGTGGCCTGCCGATCAAGAAGCAGAGCCCGAACAATTTCTCGATCGCCTGGCTGCTGACGGCCGGGGAGTTCCGATATTTCACGGGAGGCGACATGGGTGCGGGTGGAAACTACTTCGATCACGAGAGCCTCGTCGCGGATTACTTCGCCTCGCAAAACATGCACGTCTGCGCCTTCAAGGCGAACCATCACGGCAGCGCGCACAGCAACAGCCCGAAGTTTCTGCGCCAGATGCTGCCGTTGGTCGCCATAACTTCGGCAGGGACGCATCGGTCGTGGAAACTGCCCTCAGAAAATTTCATCATCAACCTGGAGAACGATGTCTATCTCTATGGGAACGAAAATGACCCGCCACCGGGTATGATCTTTGAGAAGGTGAAGCTGAATCCCGAGGACGATCAGTGGAGCCGCAATTATGGATTCTTCTTCACACAAATAGAAAATTACGGCGGCGGAGCGAATTCACGGACGCGTGCAGGGGGCCTGGGGCAAGAGCCGGGCGTGACGGTAAGCACGGTGGGCAGCTTTGAGATCGCGGTTGACCTGAACGAAGAACTTCGGACCAAGAGCTCGTTCTCGGTAAAGCGGCGTCAGGGCGACGGGGAGCAGAACGACGGCTGGTATTTCAATTGTCACAGTCTCTTGACCGTGGACGAGGGCGCAGGTTCATCGGGTCCTCCTGGGAGAACAACCCGGAGCGGGCAAAGTTATTAGGCGGCGTGTGACGCCGGACCGAATGAAGCCGCCCAATTGGAGACACAAGGTCAATGACGGCATCCCCGATCGAACCCAACAGCTCGGACCCCAGCCGATTCCGTTTTACATGGAGCGAGTTCTCCGGTTCGCTTGGCGATCTTGGCCTGTTCATCCCGCTTGTCGTGGGGATGACGATCACGATGGATCTCGATATGGGCGTGATCCTCATCCTGGCCGGTTTGATGAACATTCTAAGCGGTTGGCTCTTCCGTCAGCCGATTCCCGTCCAGCCGATGAAGGCGATCGCCGCCGTCGCGATCACCGAGCAACTTACGGAGGGCGAGCTTGTCGCCGCCGGATTGCTGATGGGGGTTCTGGTCTTCGCGTTGTCCGGCGTCGCGGACCGAATCAATCGCCTTGTGCCCAAGGCCATCGTGCGGGGCATCCAGCTCGGCGTGGGATTAAAGCTGGCCGCAAAGGGCGCGGCATACGTCGGCGCGCTGCCTGTTATCGGATGGGACAGCATCGTGCTGGCCTTCGGCCTGTCTGCGTTCCTGTTGTTCATGCTGACGCGCCGCCGGCAGCCCGCGCTTCTCTATGTCTTCATGTTGGGATTCGTCGTTATGGCGCTCGATCAGCCCGCTGTTTATGGCGACCTTCACATGACGCTGCCTGATCTGCGGTGGCACTGGCCCGAAGCGTCGGCCTGGGCAGGCGGGTTTCTCAAAGGGGCGCTACCTCAGATTCCGCTGACAACATTGAACTCCGTGATCGCCGTGTGTGCGTTGAGCGCGGACTACTTCCCCGGCCGGGGCGTCGCGCCGCGTCGGATGGCGGCGAGCGTTGCGGTCATGAACCTCGTCAGCGTTCCACTGGGCGGGATTCCCATGTGCCACGGCGCCGGAGGGCTGGCCGCTCAATATCGGTTCGGCGCCCGGACCGGCGCGAGCGTCGTGATGCTCGGTGTCGTCAAGGTCGCGGTGGGGATTATTTTTGGCGGCGCGCTCCTCGGTCTGCTGACGGCGTACCCGATGGCGATCCTTGGCCCCCTGCTCGTCTTCGCGGGGATCGAGCTGGCACGCTCGGCTCGCGACGTCGCCGCAAACACGAGGCACTTGACGATCGCGCTGGTCACGGCTGCTTTTATTATCGGCGTTGATACCTGGATGGGGTTTCTCGCCGGTTGTGCGTTGGCCGGCGCTTTCAAAATCTACGAGGCGACCCGTGGCAAATCGTCTTCCAATTCCGGCATTGACGGGTAAAAACTTTTCGTTGCGCGAGGATCAGACGGGGGTTCTTCCCCGGCTGGTTTTGCATTTCGAGCATATTCAGATTGCGTTAAGACGCCTGCAAAGATTCGTGTCGAAGCCTGTGAGTATTCACTTTAGTGATGCACGGCTGGCGGCTTTGATTCGTCTCAGCCGCAATCGACACAAGACAATCGAATTTTCCAAACTTTCGAGATGCCTTGTGCGTCTTAGTATGTGGATCGCGGCTGAAAGGGAGACGCACCCCGACAGGCCGAAAGGAGATTCCACAAAGCTTTTTCAAATATCCTCCGGGCGTGGGCTCCCACCTACCTACCTACACGACACCTGCAATCAACCGGTACCCCACAAACGACACAACCACCACCGGAGTGACGGCGCCCGGCGTTTTCGCAACGACTCGCGCCGTTACCTCTACGACACAATCGACACGCGTTCAGCGTGCCCGCGTCCGGGGGACTCAGATCGAAAAAGCCGAATCAAAGTTTACCCGAGAGAATAAGCAACTGTCTTGATATCGAAGAGCCGCTGGCTGTCCGTTAAGATCGATCGTCGGCGATGAACCCAAATCTCTTTGACTTCGATTACGCCCCGCCCCACACAGGCGGGGCGATTTTTTTCGCGCGGGCTCGCTCGCCCCGCATCGCGAACCCGCTTATTGTGGAACGAGTCATCATTCAGCCCATGATGATTGTGGCGATCGTGAGGTAGAAGAAGATTCCGGTGAGGTCGATGAAGGTCGCGATGAATGGACCCGAAGAAACGGCCGGGTCGACGCCGATGCGTTTGAAAAAGAAGGGCATCAGCGCACCGCAGAGCGCGCCCATCGTGACGATCATGGTGACCGAGATCATCGAGACCATGGCGAACGGAATGCCAGGCTCGATGCGTTTGACCAGGATGTATATCACTGAGATCAGTCCGAGAGACACGCCCAGAGAGAACCCGATCGTCAGCTCGCGCCGGAAGACGCGTTTCCAATCGGCCAAGTCGAGCTCCTGAATCGCAAGACCTCGGATGATCATGGAGGCCGACTGCGACCCCGAATTGCCCCCCGAGGAAAGCACGAGGGGAATGAACGCCGCCAGGAGCACGAACCGGCCAAGAATGTCTCCGAAGTATTCCATTTCGACGCTCGCGACCAGTCCGCCGACAAACAGAAGCGTCAGCCACCCGGCCCGCTTGCGGACCAGATCTCGATTGCTCGTATGGAAATATGAATCTTCGAGCGCGGCCTGACCGCCGAACATCGCGATGTCTTCGCTGGCTTCTTCTTCCCCAACGTCCAGGACGTCATCGACCGTGACGATGCCGAGCAGGACGCCGCGAGTATCGACGACCGGCAGGGCGACGCGGTCATATTTCTTGAACGCGACGACGGCTTCTTCGCGGTCTTCCATCGCGGAGAGCGAAACAAATGTCTCGTCCGCCAGTTCGGATAGCGTTGCGTTCGCCTTCGCCATGACCAGCCTCGCGATGTGGACATCATCGAGCAGTCGGCCTCGCTCATCGACGACGTAGATGTAAGTGATGATCTCGGCTTCGCCGCCGACCTCTCGGATGTGCGCCATGGTCTGCTCTACGCTCCAGGCCGGCTCGGCGGAGATATATTCGGGCGTCATCAGACGGCCGATACTATCTTCGGGATAACCGAGCAGCGTGCGGGCGACGACGTATTCGTCCGGGTTTAGCGTATTGAGGAGGCGTTGCGCGACTTTCGAGGGAAGTTCTTCGAAGAAGTGGGTCCGGTCGTCCGGCGACATGGCGTTCAAGATCGCGCTGACCTCTTCGCGCCGCAGGCTGCTTACGACCTTCTCTTGCGTATCGTGGTCGAGGTTCTCGAACACATCGGCCGCCAGATCGTACGGAAGAACGCGGAAGACGAGCGCCTGGTCGTCGGCCGTGAGGTCGCCGACGATCTCGGCCACATCCTGAATCTCAAGATCGACGATCAGCTCGCGCAGGGCGTCGAACCGGCGATGCTCGATCATCTCGAGAATCTCGGGTTGTATCGCTCTGCCCAGCATTTGCTCGTCCCCTTTCCGCCAGCTTCTATCAATGTTTCACGATTCATCATGCCGAATCGCAAGTGCCCTAACCGAACTCAGCGCAATATCCGATCAAGCTGATCGAGGCATGCGCTCCAGCCTCCCGCATGATCGTCACGCGTTGCCGAATCGGGGAACCCTTCATGAGTCAGCTCAAGGCGGGTCCCGCCCTCGGCGTCTTCAAGCTCGACCGTGGCTCGGGTCTCGGGCCCGAGCCCGTCGCCCTGGACGTTCGTGCTTGTCCAGACCAGTCGTTTGTTCTGAACGGCTTCCTTGTAGACTCCTCGTGATGCGAACGAATCACCGCTTTTCTCGTTCTCCATCACAAAGCCAAAATATCCGCCGGGCGTCGCATCGAGCACCAACTCAGTGATGCGGAAACCTTCGGGCGCCCACCATTGGCGGCCCAGTTCCGGGTCGGTCAAGGCCGCGTAAACGCGTTCCCGTGGAGCGCTGAACTCCCGAATCAATTTCACCGTCGTGTCTGAACCCTTGCTTGCTGTGTTGATGATCGCCTTTCCTTTCGAGTTTAGTGGTTGTGCCTCACGATGCGAATGCGGCTTTCAATATCGCGGCGATTCGCTCCGAGGCCCGTCCGTCCCCATAGGGGGAGACTCCTTTGGCCATGGACTTATAATACTCCGAATCGGTGAGAAGGCGAGTCCCCTCGGCCACGATGCGTTCGCGATTGGGCCCGACGAGTTTGGCGACGCCGGCCTCCACGGCTTCGGGGCGCTCGGTCTCATCGCGAAATACCAGCACGGGTTTGGCGAGCGAGGGCGCTTCTTCCTGGATGCCGCCGGAATCGGTGATGATGATCGTCGAGCGATCCATGGCGGCGACGAAAGTCACATGGTCCATCGGCTCGACGAGCGCGATGCGCGGATGGCCGCCCATGAC
>JAJFLK010000309.1 GCA_021772735.1 Candidatus Sumerlaeota bacterium
GGCCGAGTTCGGCTCGAAGAGCAGCGCGTTCTTCTCGTCGTGCAAAATATCGCAGAGCGACTCAAGGCGCGAAGCGACGATCGTTCCTCCGGCCGCCATGTATTCGACCAGCTTGCCCGGGCTGCACCAGCTCACGCGATCGTCGCGGTCGCTCCGGAGCAGCGGCGCGACGAGGACGCGAGAGCGCCGCATCCACTCCAAGGCCTCGGAATGTCCGAGGCGGCCGGTGAATTCGACTCGGTCTTCGACGCCGAACCGCCGCGCCATGGCCACGACTCGTTGCATATCGCCGTCTCGTCCGTCGCCGACGACGACAAGATTGCGTCCGGGAATCTCCGCCATAGCTTCGACGAGCAAGTCGACACCGTTGAAATCGTATAGGCTGCCGACATAGCAGATGTCATGGGGACGGCCATCGAGCGGAGGGGGGGCATTCCCTTCGCCCAGGCTCACGCCGCTCGGCGCGATCAGAATAGGGCAGCTCACGTCGAAGTGTCGGCGAAGCAGTTCTTTGAGTCGAGACGTCAGCGTGATGATGCCCCCGAGGCGTGGATAAATGTCAGCCTCGCGCTGCCGCCGTTGTTCGATGTAAGCGCGCAACTGCTCGCCCTCGCCGAAGCGTCCGCCGTGTTCGTTCTCAAGATCGAGGAATTGGATCTGATGGACTTCATATAGAAGCGGGATTCCGGAGAGGACGGCCATGCCGCGGACGGCATCAATCGCATCGAAAGCCTTGGAGGTCCCCCGGAAGTAGAAGACGGTCGGTTCGCGAGATGCGCCGCGCCGCGCGGTCAGCATTTTTAGATACGCGCGGAATGTCCGCCCATTCCACCGGTTCAGCTTGGATTTGCCTTCGGCCATCGTCCTCAGCGTGAGGTTCGGGTGAAGCTCCAGCCCATAGTGGGCCAGTACTTGCTCGGGAGAGTGGTGCAGCTTCTTGACGATCAGCTCGACGTCGACGCCTTTGCGCGCCAGAGCGTGGCTCATTTGCACAATTTGAATAGAGTGAGACTTCGGATTCGGAAGGTCCGTTGGCCCGAAGTAGATGAGCTTCATGTCCGGTGGGCGCTTCCTGTAGCGCTTCGTGCCTCGCTTGATGATTCGATCGAAATTAATCGCCGATGATCGACTGCTTGATAAACTTCTTCGTCAGCTTGCGGTACCAACGCCATCGCCAGAGCCTCTTGTAAATCCTCGTTGCGATAAGCGTGAACGGATCATTGCGGATCGTCCCGATGCCGATTCGCTCGTCTTCGATTTCGCCCGGCGGGAGGAGATCTTTCCATAGTTCGGGCTTGCGGCTCGCGATCGCAAGCAGGTAGACCGAGGCGTTTTCTTCTTCGGGAGATGCGGATTCATAGACGACGCCGAAGCCGTTGGCCTCGAACATGCGCCGAAGCGTGAAGGGCGTGAATCGCCAGAAGTCCTTGAAGTCATCTTTGAAGTGAACGTGCTGGAGACACGGGACGACCACAATGACCACATCCCGGCTCATGCGGCACAGGTTCTGCATTGCGAGCGTAACGTCAAAGATGTGCTCGAGCGTTGTGTGGTTCAGGACGACATCGAATTTCCCCGCCAGTTTTTCGTCCAGCGGTTCCTCAAGGTTCAAGCCGATTTCGGACACCCCGTCCTGGAGTCCGCGCTCACCGGCATGATTCGTCACCTGATAAGAGGAGGCATTGACGAAGTATGGTGCATAGTGCCCGCCCTCTTTGTCCTCGTCCTTCCAGCCGCTGACGTTCACAACAGCGCCTTCAAAATGAGGCGCGATCCGGCGCAGCTCGGCATTGGACCAAAGCCGGGCCACTCGCGAGCGGCGCCCAATGATTTCCAGATTCATGCCCCAGAATTTACCCAATGTGATGTCGTCCTGAATGCGGGTTTTGATCGGCGTCGGTGATCGTTCACGCCTCGATGATCGGCGCCGGATGATCGGCGCGCTCAAGGTGATCATCGCAATCGGCGCAGATGTTTTGAATTAGAAACTTGAGTTCGCGCGGCTTGAATGGGTCTTCCGCGTCTCACGGGCCTTGGCGGATATCATCTCCGTCAGGCTCAGGACCCTGCCTCGACGGGCACGCGTTCGAGGCCTTTGCGATGGATGTCATCGATCTCGGGCAGGGGCTCGTGGCTGCGGCGCCAGCCGGCGAGAGCCTCGGGGAAGCGCAGGGTCGTCATCGTCTCACATGAGAGGCGGCACAGGCGGCACTTCTTCGCATCGCCGAGAACGGCGGCGGCCTCGTCATGATCGAGCAGCCGATTGAAATCAAAATCGAAGTCGCGAAGGTTGCCCATTTTGTAGCTCGATGGGCAGCCGCCGTTGGGGAAAACGTCGCAGTTCTCTTCGATGAAGAACTGAGTCCTTCCGGCCCAGCAGTCGAAATCGCGGGTCTTGCCCTGGAGTTGATCGATGATCTCGCGCAGTTGAAGCGAGGGATCCTGGCGCCGCATCAGACCGACGACGCGCAGCAGATGCTCGCGGCCGTCCATCCCCAATTCCAGATCCTTGCCTTCGTTGTGATAGAGCTGGCCTACGATGACGTAAATCGGGTTGAACATGACGTTCAATTCCGTGCACCACTCGAAGACCCGCTCGCACTCGTCGATGTTGTCTTTGGTCAGGCAGTGGTTGATCTCAAGTTTCAGCCCCTTGTTCTTTGCGCGCAGCTCTATCAGGCCTTCGACCGTTTTCTTGCAATGGGAGAAGACGTTCTTAACTCCCCGGACCCGATCGTGCGCCTCGCCCAAGCCATCGATCGAAACCATGACCGTCAGCTTGCGCCGGACGTCAAGGATCTCCTCGACCATCCGGAGGGTCTTGCGCGTGGAGAATCCATTCGTGTTGAACGACATCGTGATCCGGGGCAGGTGAGTGGTGAACGTCCGAAATATGTCGACAAGATCACGGCGCAGGGTCGGCTCGCCGCCGGTCAGCGCGACATGCCGCACATTGCTGAAGAACTCTCGATTGACGGTGAGCATGCGGTCGATTTCCTCGACCGAAACTTCCTCAGGCAGGAATGGAGCGGTGTTATCGACCTGCTTCCAGATATCGCACATCTCGCACTTCGCGTTGCATCGGTCCGTGAGGGCGAGCCTCAACTTCAAAGGCTTGGTGCGAATGCCGAGCCTGTCGGCCGCGTGATACCGCGCCGTTCTGCGCGCGGCTTTATACCAAGCGCCGAAGTCAAATTCGGAATTTCCTGTCTGTAATCTCATCGCAAGATATCGACCGATGCTGCTCCCTTACAGGCCGCCATACGAATACGGCTCCAACGGTCCCGTCACTTTACTCTCACCGACGATGGCTGGCCAGACAAAGGTTTCTTACGATGTGACAAGTGGACAAGGTCCGCCGGGGGCTCGGCGGTTCGGGATTTAGAATTCGCTGTTTGCGCTCTCGGAGCTCTCGCCGTTCTCGGACCCCGAGGTGTCGATGACGCTTTCGAGCGCCTTGAGGGAATCGCGCTTGAGGACCGCCGCGTTCAGGCCCTCGCGATATGTGGCGTTTTCCGGACTGCGTTCGCAGAGCTTTTCGAAGATTGCGACGCTGCGCGCGGCATCGCCACGCCCAAGGAAATCCTCTGCCGCCCGAGCCCACTGAACATCTGCTTCTTCTCTGCGTCCGGCTCTCTGGAGCAGCTCGGCGAGCTTCGAGCGGACGCTTGGATTTTCAGGGTTTAGCTTCAGGATGTTCCCGTAGTTTCGAAGCGATTTCTCGATCTGATCGCTCGTTCCCTGTTCTTGCGGCTCTTCGGAAGAGGCGAAATCCTCCAGCCGGCTTTCGACCGAGGTCCGCGGTTCTTGAGGCTTCGGCGCGACCGAATCCCGACCCGATCCGATGCCGGTCTCGCTGATTCTGCGTTCGATTTCATCGCGGTCCGGGGCGATCTGGCGCAGATGCTCGTAGATCTGATTTGCTGCTTCGGCTTCGCCCGCCTGAGCTCGCAGCATTGCGATGTGGAGATAATCTCCGATCAGATCCTGTTCGAGGCCGATCTGCTGATAGAGTTCGATGTATTTCGCGAGCACCTCGACATTGTCAGGCTCGATCTCCAGGACACGCTTGAGGGCGGAAATACCTTCTTTGATGTGCCCGCCTTCGAGATAAACATTCGAGAGCGCGAGAATGTCGGGCAACACCTCGGACAGCGAGCCGATCTTCAGATGCGTGTCAATCGCGCGTTCCCAAATGTGTGCGTTACCGGGCGTGAGGTCTAGAATCCGGCGATACTCACGCTCGGCCAGATCATAGAGGTCGCGGCTTAAATACTGCTCGGCCAGCGCCTCTCGCTGTTCGCATGATTTTTCTGCCTGGCCTTGACGGGAGTAGAGCTCGGCGAGGCTCTGGCAGTGATCCACATTCATCGGATCGAGCTCGAGCATTTGCACGAGAGTTTCGATTTGCTTTGGCTCGTTGCCCGAAGCGTCGAACTGATGCAGTAACCCGCGCAGGGTTTCCAGCGCCAGCCCGCGCCGGTTTGTCCCGATCTGAATCCGCGCCAGTTGCTGCCGGAGATCCACGTCCTGGGGCGCCTTGGAAAGAGCCATATCCAGCACGCGGCTCGCCTCGTTCGTTCGGTCGTTCGCTAGATAGAGGTCGGCGAGAATCCTGGATTCTTCGACGCCCCGGCTTATCTGGCCCTGCTCAAGAAGGAATTCAATGAACTCATGTCGGCACTCGGTGCGGTCCGAGTGCTGTTGGATAATTTTTTCGTAAACCCGCAGCGCCTCGACGACTTCGCCCTTGCTGCGCAGGATCGACGCCAACTTGATGTAATCGGCGTAGAGTTCGCTTTCATCGCCAATCTGCGAGAAAAGGTCGATGTATCTGACACGCGCGCGGGTATCCTCGGGACGTTCTTCGATCAGTCCACGCAGGCTCTCCAACGCGCCTTGAATATCTCCCGCGTTCACGCAGATCTCTGCGAGACGGCGCAGTTGCTCGACCATCGCTTCGAGCCGGCCCATTTTAAGGTAAG
>JAJFLK010000310.1 GCA_021772735.1 Candidatus Sumerlaeota bacterium
CCTCCCCCACATCATGATATCTATTCCATTGAGGATCTCGCACAGCTGATCTACGACCTCAAGAACGCGAACATCCACGCGCGGATCAACGTCAAGCTGGTGGCCGAAGTCGGCGTCGGCACCGTTGCGGCGGGCGTGGCCAAGGGCCATGCCGATGTCATCCTGATCTCCGGCGCGAGCGGTGGCACAGGCGCCAGCGCGCAAACTTCGATCAAGCACGCGGGCCTGCCTTGGGAGCTCGGCATTGCAGAGGCCCATCAAGTGCTCGTTCGCAATCAGCTTCGCGGACGCGTCGCACTGCAAACCGACGGCCAGCTCCGGACGCCCCGCGACGTGGCCGTCGCATGCCTGCTCGGCGCCGAGGAGTTCGGATTCGCGACCGCGCCGCTCATCACGCTGGGCTGTATTATGATGCGCAAGTGTCACCTGAATACCTGCCCAGTCGGCGTGGCGACGCAGGATCCCGAGTTGCGCAAGAAATTCACGGGCACTCCGGAAAGCGTCGTCAATTACTTCTTC
Source organism: Candidatus Sumerlaeota bacterium (assembly GCA_021772735.1). Classification (GTDB taxonomy): domain Bacteria; phylum Sumerlaeota; class Sumerlaeia; order MVZB01; family JAJFLK01; genus JAJFLK01. The sequence goes on from JAJFLK010000310.1 coordinate 520, forward strand.
CTCCTCGCCGAGGGCGTTCGCGAAATCATGGCGGGCCTCGGGCTGCGGACGATGAACGAAATGGTCGGGCGCGCGGACATGCTCGAATCGCGCGAGATCGAGGGGCATTGGAAAGCGAAGGGCATTAACCTTCGATTACTCCTCACGAAAGCCGAGCCGGCCGAGGGCGTCGCCACTTATAACTGCGAGGATCAAGATCACGGTTACGAGCAGTCCCTCGATATGACGACGCTGCTTGAACTTTGCAAGCCCGCGCTGGATTCGGCGACGCCTGTCCACGCAGAGCTTCCGATCCGAAATATCAACCGAACCGTCGGGACGATCACCGGCAGTGAAGTGACGCGGCGCTACGGCGCCGAAGGGCTTCCGGACGATACGATCGAGCTCACGTTCAACGGCTCAGCGGGCCAAAGCTTCGCGGCGTTCACGCCCCGGGGCATGACCTTCCGCGTCCACGGCGATGCGAACGACTACTTCGGCAAAGGACTTTCGGGATCGAAGCTTATCATCCGTCCGTCGGAATCCGCGAAGTTCGTCGCCGAAGAGAACATCATCATCGGCAACGTGGCCTTCTATGGCGCGACGCTCGGCGAGGCATACATCAGGGGCCTGGCCGGCGAACGATTCTGCGTGCGCAACTCGGGCGTGGAAGCGGTCGTCGAGGGCGTCGGCGATCACGGCTGCGAATACATGACCGGCGGGCGCGTCGTCGTGCTCGGGGCGACCGGACGCAACTTCGCGGCAGGCATGTCCGGCGGCATCGCATACGTGCTCGATGAAGACGGCGGTTTCGATACGCGCTGCAATGGCGAGATGGTCGAACTGGAGAAGCTTGAGATCGCCGAGGAGATTGCGATCGTCAAAGCCATGATCGAACAACATCGGGAGCTGACGGGCTCCCCGGTGGCCGAGCGTGTCATCAAGGATTGGGATCGCGCGGTGATGCAATTCGTCAAAGTCATGCCGATCGAATACAAGCGCGTTCTAACGGAACAAGCCGCTGCGGAAAAAGCTCAACGCGCACCCGGAGGCGACCGCGCCGCAGGTTCCGAACCGACCCAGCCGGGCGCGAAGGGCGGGAGCTAGAGCAACATGGGCGACCCAACAGGTTTCATGAAGTTCACGCGCGAGGAGCCCGGCAAAGCCGCCGTGGCCGACCGCGTGGGTCATTACGGCGAATTCGAGATTCCGCTCGCAAACGATTTGCTCCGCAAGCAGGGCGCCCGGTGCATGGATTGCGGCATTCCGTTCTGCCATGGGCCGACAGGCTGCCCGCTCGGGAATCTGATCCCGGTCTGGAATGATCACGTTTATCGAGGCAACTGGCGCGATGCGATCGACGCGCTCCACGCGACGAATAACTTCCCTGAGTTCACGGGCCGCATTTGCCCGGCGCCGTGCGAGACCGCCTGCGTCCTGGGGATCAATGAGCCGCCCGTCACGATCAAGCAGATCGAAGTCAGCATCATCGACAAGGCCTTCGCGGAGGGCTGGATCGTTCCGCAGCGCCCCGAGCGCCGGACGGGAAAAACAATTGCCATCGTCGGCTCCGGACCCGCCGGCATGGCCTGCGCGCAGCAGCTCAATCGCGCCGGACACTGGGTAACCGTATACGAGCGGTCGGACCGCATCGGCGGTCTGCTGACGTATGGCATCCCCGATTTCAAGCTCCGCAAAGACCACGTTCAACGCCGCGTCAAGCAGATGACCGATGAAGGCGTGAAGTTCCTGACGAACGCCGATGTCGGTAAGGATGTGGCGATCGACGAGCTACGAAATGATTTCGACGCTCTGATCCTTTGTGGCGGATCGACCCAGCCGCGCGATCTCCCCATCCCGGGTCGCGATCTCGACGGCGTCCATTTCGCCATGGAATTCCTGCCGCAGCAAAACATGCGCAACGCGGGCGATACCGTCGGGCCCGAAGGCGAGATCATTGCGACGGGAAAGAACGTCATCGTGATCGGCGGCGGCGATACGGGCTCGGATTGCATCGGCACTTCGGTGCGCCAGGGCGCAAAATCGGTCACGCAATTCGAACTCCTGCCCGAGCCTCCCGCCGGACGCACGGAAGATTTCCCCTGGCCGCATTGGCCGATGATCCTGCGGACTTCGTCCTCGCAAGCCGAGGCGGGCGAACTGGCCGGGGGCGACCGGGTTTTTTCAATCAATACAACCGAATTTATGGGCGAAGGCGGCAAGATCACCGCATTGAAAACAGTTGAGCTGGAGTGGACGCGCGCAAGCGGCAGAACGAATATGAGCGAGGTCGCCGGGAGCGAGAAAACTTACGACGCCGATCTTGTTCTGCTGGCCATGGGCTTCCTCCACCCCGAGCACTACCTGCCCACGGCGCTCGGCCTGGACCTCGACCCGCGAGGCAACGTCAAGACCGGTGACACCACGATGACCAGCGTCGAAGGAATCTTTGCCGCCGGTGATATGCGCCGCGGTCAATCGCTGATCGTCTGGGCCATCGCCGAAGGGCGCAACGCCGCGCACGACTGCGATGCATGGCTGATGGGCGAGACCACCCTGCCGCGTTCGCATCCGCTCTGAGTCCCGGCGCGAGAATTAGATTCCAGAGCCCAAATCAGTGAAATTAATGTGGCAATACTCGGGCTGCTTGCCGTCGTCGGCGCGCAGGTGACGCCAGCGGCCGGCGCGTTTGCCCTCGTCCGGCGTGACCGGCGTCGTGCAGGTGTAGCAGCCGATGCTCGGATAGCCGCGCGAGTGAAGCAGATTGACCGGCACATCGTGCTCCTTGATGTAGTCGTCGACCTGCTGTTCGTTCCAATCAAAAATCGGATGGATCTCAGGAATCTGAAGACGACCTTCGACGCCGATGGGTTCGATCTCGGCGCGCGGTCCGCCCTCGGCGCGCATGAGCCCGTCAAGTTTCGCCTCGATTTTGTTCATCCGCGCATACTTCAAATACGGCTTCGTCTTTCGGATGTCGCAGCACTCGGGTTGACCGTCGACGTATAGATATAAATGTCGATCACCGTATTTCCTATGCTGCTCCTCAGGCGACATCCTCGGCTCGCCCGTGACGATCTCGAGGCCGTACCTGCTAATGAACTCATCGCGAACGGCTAGAGTCTCGTGGAAATGAAACCCCGTATCGCCGAAAAAGATGACCGTCTTCGCCTCGGCGCGATGGATCAGATGCATCAGAACGCTTGAAGTCTTCTGCATGC
>JAJFLK010000032.1 GCA_021772735.1 Candidatus Sumerlaeota bacterium
GCGTATCGGTCTCACGCAGAGGGGCGAGAACGGTATCCTCGGCGCCGGTGCGCTTGCCGAAGAAGCCCTCGAAGCTCTGCCGGTTGATGCGGAATTTCCCATCGCCGGGACGAAGATAGACGCGTGCGACTGACGTCTTGCGCCGTCCTATTCCAATATGCTGCTCCATGATTTATGCGTTCGCCTCCACGGTTTGTTTACGCCTGGGCATGGGCTCAGGTTTCTGAGCCTGGTGGTGATGATCGGGTCCGGGGAAAATACGCAGACGTTTCATCGTTGCGTGACCGAGCCGGTTCTTGGGGATCATTCCCCAGACCGCGCGTCGGACGAGTTCGCCGGGTTTGCGTTCGTTTAATTCTGCGGCGGTGTGGCTGCGCAAGCCGCCCGTCCAGCCGCTGTGGTTGTAATACATCTTGTTCGCCCACTTGCGGCCGGTCAGATGAACCTTCTCCGCGTTGATGACAACGACGTGAGTCCGCATGTTGACGTGAGGCGTGAAATCGGGCCGATGTTTGCCGCGAAGGACGCTCGCGACATCGGACGCCAACTTGCCGAGCACCTGGTCCTCCGCGTCAATGACGTACCACGTCTCTTTAAGATCCTCGAATTTGGCCGAAGCCGTGTATCCCATTTTCTCTCATCCTCGACGGGCAGGTCGCAATCCGACGCAACCCAATTATTTAGAACACTTTACATTGAAGGCGGCATCAAAACCCAGCGTTCCGGTCTCCACTCGGGCGCGATCTGCACTCCTCTGCGAGTCACAGAACCCCATTTTATACCGGAGCCGGAGCCACAAGGTCAATCACCAATTCGGACCGTCCCACGCGGTCAACGAAGGAGCCTGGCGCTCTTCAGATCAGGCCAGGCCGATCGCTCCATCCAGATAGACATCCTGGACGGCGTGAATGAGCCGAGCGCCTTCGTCCATGGGCTTCTGGAAAGCCTTGCGACCCATGATGAGGCCGACGCCGCCTGCTCGCTTATTGACGATCGCCGTGCGGACGGCGTCCTCAACGTCGTTCTTGCCCGATGCACCGCCCGAATTGAGTAACGGCGAGCGACCCATATAGCAATTGGCGACCTGGTAACGGCACAAGTCGATCGGATGATCGTCCGTCAGCCCGTCATACATTTTCGGGTGCGACTTGCAGAATCCCACAGCGGGGAAGCCGCCGTTATTCTCGGGAAGCTTCTGCTTGATGATATCTGCCTGGATCGTCACGCCAAGGTGATTGGCCTGTCCGGTGACGTCGGCCGCGACGTGGTAATCCTTGTCCGCGGTCTTGAACGCCGAATTACGCGCGTAGCACCACAGAACGGTCGCCATGCCGAGCTCATGCGCTTCCTCGAAGGCCTCGGCGATCTCCACGATCTGGCGGTTGGATTCGGGAGAGCCGAAGTAGATCGTCGCGCCCACGGCCACCGCGCCCATCTCCCACGCCCGGCGCACCGAGCCGAACAGAATCTGGTCGGCCGTGGGCGGATAGGTCAGCAGCTCATTGTGATTGATCTTCACGATGAAGGGGATCCTGTGAGCGTATTTGCGCGAAACCGCGCCCAGGACGCCGAACGTCGAAGCCACGGCGTTGCAGCCGCCTTCAATGGCGAGCTTGACGATGTTCTCGGGGTCGAAATAGATCGGGTTCGGCGCGAACGAAGCGCCCGCGCTGTGCTCGATGCCCTGATCGACCGGAAGGATCGAAAGGTAACCGGATCCGGCGAGGCGGCCGCTGCCGAACAGGCGCGCAAGGCTGCCCAGGACTTGAGGACTGCGATCGGTCGCGGAGTAGACGTCGTCGATGAAGGTCGGGCTCGGGGCGTGAATCTGATCTTTCGTGATGCCCTTGCACTTGTATGCGAGCAATTCCTTGGCGCCCTTGCCGAGGACCTCGGCCGACTTTGCGGATGATGCCATTTCGAAACGTTCCTTTGCTGAATCGGTGAAATTTGCCGCAGCTGCGCTATCGGCGGGAAGAAGTGGGAGGGATAGTCCGTCCCAAACCCCCGACAGTAACGCGAAGCGGGCCGGAGGTCAAGATCCGGCCAAATCCCTGGCCTTGGCAGCGGCGCGGGATTTGAGCTTCTTGTCGTCCACGATCTTGCTGGCCGCGTCGGCGTATGCCGCGCGCGCGGCGGAGAGGTCTCCGGATTTCTCCAGGCATGAAGCCAGTTTGTAGAGCGATTTCTCGTCGGCGGGGTCCATCTTGAGCACGCGGCGGAATCCGGCGATGGCGTCGTCCCATTGCTCGATGTCTTTCAAGACGCTCGCGTATTTGTAGACGAATTTGACGTTGCCCGGCTCAAGCTCGGCGGCGCGCCGCAAAGGGTCAACGGCTTCGGCGCCACGGTCCAGCTCGCGAAGCAGCGAACCGAAGCGATACAGGATCTTGGGATCTTCGGGTTCGAGCCGCGCGGCATTCTCGTATGCCTCGACCGCCTCGCCTGACATCCCGAGTTCGCTCAGCACGCCGCCGAAATCGTAAAAATCCTCGGCGTCTCGGCCGCCGCCGGAGCCGTCGTCTTCGAGTTCGAGCCCCGTGCGATAATGGCGGATGGAAAGTTCGCGATCTTCGCGGCGGATCAGGCGGGCAAAACCCAAGTGCGCCATACCCAGGTCGGGCTCAAGCTCGAAAGAACGCCGGTAATGCTCGATGGCTTCGGCGCTCTCGCCCAATTCTTCGAGCGCCTGGCCGAGCCCCAGGTGAGCCTCGGCATCCTCGGGATCGGCCGCAGCGGCTTGGGCGAAGTAATCGCGGGCTTCGCCCGAGCGATTGCCCCGCATGGCCTCTTTGCCCAGGCCGATCAGGGCTTCGGGATTTTGGCTTGCGACTTCCAGGACGTCTTCATAGTGCTCGGTCGCCTCGGAGTAATCCCCGGCCTTACGTGCGGCTTCGGCCGCATCGAGATTTTCCAAGACGCTCTCGCGCGGTTCTTTCGAGCACGCGACGGCGAAGCAGAGAATCGAAGCTGGAATCAGAATTGAAGCCGAGGGAAGCATCCTCGGGGCGGGTGATTTCGAATGGCGTTTCATGGCATCTCCATTTACAAGGCGGGGGGTGACGTGCGAACGGCATCTCGTGATTCGGATTCAAACAGCACGAGGCCGGCGGCCTCGACGAGTTCGAGCGAGCGCTCGCGGCGAGCGCGGCGGGCCTGATGGATGGCGAGCCGAGCCAGCGCGACGGCCTCATACCAGCGATACCGCGCATGAAAACTCGACACGGGTTCGCCGGCGGCCTTGGCGTATTCACGCAGCAAACGATCGCGCAGGCGAGCTAACTTCTCGGGGCGCCGACGCCAATGCGTAATCAGGTGCACGTGCGCGGTGAAGTTGCCGAGGTCGAGCATTGGATCGCCGCTCGCCATGTCGTCCAGATCGATCATATAAAACGCGCCATCGCCGAGACGAAGCACCTGTTGATCGTAGAGATCGCGATGAAGCGTCGCCGTCGATTGAAAAGCCGGCGCATCGCGCGAAAGTTTTGCCAGGATCAATCCGAGCGCGGCAATGGCTTCGGGAGGAAAGCCATCGGCGGCGATAGCCTTGGAGATCAGCGCAAGCTCGTCGGTGGGGGTTCGGCTCTTGAGATCATCCAGGTCCGAGCGATGCAACCGCACTAGCGCCCGGGCAAAGGGCTTGACCCATAACGACGCGTTCCCGCGACGCAGGAGTTCGGTCAGCGTTGCACCCTCGATCCATGGATAAACCAGGCCGTGCGCCTTGGGTTCGTAAAAGCACGGCGCCGGAACACGAAGGCCTGAGGCGGAACCTGGGTCGCGGCCCGAATTGAGCGCGGCCTCACCGGCGAGCATCGAGGTCAACTGGCGCAGGCGCCGGTCGATCCGCTCGCCTCGCCGGTTGTACCAGATTTTCAGAATCCAGCTCGAATCGCTCGGCGCGTCAGGACCTTCGGAGCGCATCAGCCCCAGCCGGGCGCAAAGACGACGCTCGGGCCGGTACTTCAAAACGCGAACGTCCCAAGCCTCAACGGATGGGGCCGCGCCCACAAGCACGTCGCTCCAACGCGCCGATGTCAGCGCGCTCCGGAGGCGAGAACCGAGAACGGGATCACCAAGGAGTTCACTCAGTTCAGGCGATTTCATGAGCATGCTTGCGCCGGGCCGTCGATTTGATGAGCTGATGAATCGTGTCGTCGAAGGCGTCGAACGAATAGTTTTCGATCAACCGCGCGCGCGCGCGACGCCCCATGGCCTCCGCCTCCTCGGGCGCTTCGAGGATTTCGGCGACGGCGTCGGCAAGGGCGAGATCGTTCTCGGGCTCGACGACCCTGCCGCTATCACCCCCGAGAATTTCAGCCACGTCTGAGACGTCGGTCGCCACGATCGGCAAAGCCATGCTCATCGCGTCGAAAAGTTTCGAGGGGATCTGCGCCTGAGCGGCGCGCGTCTTGCGTTGCGGCAGGACGACTAAATCCGCCATCGCGAGGATGGCCGGCAAATCTTCGAGCGGCGTTTGCTTGAGCATGTAAAGCCAGTCTCCGCCGACCTGGCGCAGCTCCGCCTCGACTTTATCGCCCGGGTCGTTTGAAGCGCCGACGATCAACAAGCGCACGTCGCTGCGTTCAAGACGACGTATAGCCGAGAGGAGCATATCTAGCCCCTTGTGTTCGCGCGGGGAACCGGCGAATACAATCAGTTTCTCGTCCTTCGGCAGGTCGCGCTTCTCGCGTTCGGCCGCTTTAACAAAGCGATCCGGGTCGAGCAGTTCGTGGTCCTTCACATGCGGCAGATAGGTTCCGCCGTATTTCTTCTGCAGGGTCCGCGTTGCGGTGGTGATCGAATTGGCCGTGGGGATCAGCTTCTCAAGCATCGACGTATAGAGAGGACTGTTCGGCCGGCGCAGGAGCGTCTTGGTGTCCCATTCCTTCCAGTTTTGCCCGTCATACATCGCAAGCTCATCGTCGTCGATATCGAGGATTAACGGCTGTCTGGTCAGTTCGCGCTGCATCAGCGCGAGGCCGAAAGAAGTCGGACGCGGCTTGACGGCGATGGTGAGCTTGCCCTTGAGCTTATCGAGCAGACGCGCATACAGATGCGTGTATTGGGGCAGGAAGATTTCTCCATCGACCTTGCGATAATCGAAGCAGCGACGCGCAGGAAACCAAACGTCCGGGCCGAATGACGGGCCGATCAATTCAACCTCATGGCGCCGGCCGATCAATTGCGCGAGAAGAACCGCCCGGCCAAGGCAGTTGTGCGAAAGATCGTGCGAGATAACGAAAACTCTCATCAGGTCGTGCGCTCCTGCGGCTTCGGGGGAATCCGCGAGGTTTGGGGGATTGCGAGTTCTGGAGTCGATCCAGTGGCTGCGGGCGCTTCCAATTCGGCGATGTCAAAGATAATACGCCACGCCCGGACGAAGAGGCGCAAGGCATTCGGGTCCGACCCGGTCGCCTCGGCGAAGCCGGCCAGTCCATATTCATCCACGGCGTCTTCCCCGGCGCCGGCGCTTCGGGTCGTATCGGCGAACCAAGCCGCCAGGTCCCATTCGATCGGCCCGCCGGCAACGTGATCGGCGTCGCAGAGGCGAAAGCATCCTTCGGTATCGTAAATGACGTTCCTCGGCCGCAGGTCGCCGTGGAGAACGACTGGCGGCGACTCTGTCTGCATCGTCTCAAGATCGGGCAGGAGGCTTGAGCAGGCGGATCGAATCGACCGAAGGCGAGGCAACGCCTGGGGAAATAGAAATCGAGTCCAGCCCTCGGCGCCCGCGAGGCGGCGCTTGATATCGGCCGCGATCGAGCGCGCGTCGATGACCGGAAGCGTCTTGCCACCATCGCTCAAAGCCGCCGGAGAAATGGACACGGGATCGACCACCTCACCGATCGCAAACGGATCGATGTGGGACGCCTCCCCCGGCTGGTCGCCCGGCGGCGCGTCGTTCGGATCCCAGTCGATCCACTCGAAATCGATGGCACGGGCTTCGGGACTGATCTTGATGAGTTTCATCCCGGCCCGGCTGAAAGCCTGCTCGAAGGCGCGGGCGCGCGCCGCCCTGAACTCGAACCTTTTCGGAGGATAGAAGCGGCGCAGGAAAGGCCCATCTTCCGCATCGATCTTCAGCGCAATGCGGCTCTCGGGTTTATAGGTGATCAGCGAGATCGCCGGATCGGAGAGCGACTTGTGCGCAAGGGGATTGCCGACGATAAGTTTGCGATCGTCGCCCAGCCAGGTCTGGCGGCATCGGCCTTCGGCTCGGTTCCACTTCCATGTCTTCCATGCGCGGCAATCACGCGCATCGCCGCAGACGAGCCCCATCGCCACATCGGGCGACCGAATCCAAAACCGCGAAGTCGCGGCCAGGACCGATGCGGGCGGGCCTCCCGCATCTTGAGACGCTGAGCGGGACCGACTATCTATGATCCACGACCTCCCTTATGCTGACGACCGAGCCGCCGGGCGTGGGGCCGCCCTCGACGGCCTGGCCATCCGCGATACGGACGATACGATTGCACCCTTTGAAATGCTCGTCGTGGTGCGAAACGATCAGAACCGTCCGACCCCGAGCCAGATCCAGGATCGTCTCCCGAATGCCTTCGGCGGTCTTCGGGTCCAGGCCTTTGAAGGGTTCATCGAGGATAAGAATTCGCGGATCGCGAATCAGGGCACGGGCCAGCGCAAGGCGACGGCGCTGCCCGCCCGAAAGCATCGCGCCGCGCTCTCCGATCACCGTCTCATATCCCCGGCGAAGCGCCGCTACGCCCTCGTCAATACCCGCCGTGCGGCATGCCCGTTCGACATCTCGCATCTTCCAATCGCGCAGACCGAACGCTACATTCTCGGCGACGCTCAGATCGAAGAGCCCATCTTCTTGCAGGACCAGGCTGATCCGTGCGCGCAGGCTTTCGAGCGTGTATCGCCGGATGTCGACGCTATCGATTTCGACGACGCCCTCGTCGGGTTCATAAAGACGCGGGATCAGCATGCAGAGCGAAGACTTGCCCGAGCCCGAAGCGCCGTGGATGCCGACGACATCCCCCGGCTCGATACGCAGGTTGAGGCCCGTGAGCGCATCGGCCTTGCCCCCGTAGGTCATCGTTATCTCGCGCAAGTCGATGGCGCCTTTGAAATCCGGGGCTTCGATCGCGCCGGGTTCGTCGCACAATTCGGTATCGGTCTCCAGAATTTCAAGCACGCGCTCCGAACACGCCAGCGCCTTGCCCATGCGGCCGAGCAAATTGACCAGCGAACGGATCGGCTTGAACATCGTGCGTTGATATGAAAGGAAGACGAGCAATTCGCCGGTGCTCATATTGCCGTCCATGATATCGAGTGTCCCGAGCCCCAGCGTCGCGCAGATGCCGAAAGCGAGCGTGAGCTCACCTGCTCCGCTCAATTTTGCTCGGACACGGCGACTCTTTAGGTCGGTCTTGAAAGAGGATCGATTCTGCTTGTCGAATCTCTCGTCCTCCATATCGACCCTGCCGTAAGCGGCGAAGACGCGCATCTCGCCGATCAGTTCGTGGACGGTCTGCGCGACTCCGGATTCCTGCTCACGCTGGCGTTTCGTGTATTTGCGCACGAGGCCCGTCGCCCGCCATGTCACACCGGCCAGCAGCGGCATCAGGATCAGCGCGAACAAGGCCAGTCTGGGGCTCATCCAGATCATCATGGCGCCCATGCCGACGATGAGCGTGACGCGGCCGGCGATCGAGACGACAAAGTTGACCGCCAGCTCGCGGATCATGTGGATGTCCCCGGTCAGGCGGACAACCAGGTCGCCGGTCTTCTGCGTATCGTAGAAAAGGGAAGGCAGGGCGAGCAGGTGACGGAAGACCACCTTGCGCAGGCGGGAGACGATTTTGTTGCCCAGATAAGCCAGGCGCGTTTCGAGCAGGTAATTGACCGACGCCGTCGCGAGCCCGAGCGCAAGCACGAGCGCGCATACAGCGGCCACCAGACCGGAGGCCGACCACTCGGCAACGCCAAGGTTCCGGACAGCCGCGGGCAGGCGATCGACGTTGGGCAGCAGGAGCGTATCGAAAAGGATACGAATCGGCTGAGGGCGAAGCAGCTCAAGGCCCGTCAGGCACAGCGCGAGCGCGATGCACCCGGCCAGAAGCCCGCGATGCGCGCGCAGCACGGGCCGAGCGATCGAGCGGACGTGCCAGATGCGACGCAAGAGCGTGAGATCGATCTTCAAACCTGGGCCTTTCTGACTTTTGTTACTTCGGGAGCCGAAGTCGCTGCGGAGGGTGCTGACGGCGCGCCTGAGGCGCCGATCCACTCCAGGACTTGATCGGCATGGCGC
>JAJFLK010000311.1 GCA_021772735.1 Candidatus Sumerlaeota bacterium
GCGTTGCCGACTGCCCCGGCCATGACCATCGCGTGGGCGTGGCCGAGATGTCCGAAGGCCTCGCGCATCGGACCCTCGGCCAGCGCCTCGGCGGGCGGGCCGAACGCGATGCGATGATGATTGAGAACGAGCACGCGATCGGCGTGATGGCGAGCCGTGCCCAGATCGTGCGTGATCATCAGCACCGTCGCGCCGGTCTCGCGTTGATATTCATCCAGAAGTTCGAAGACGTCTGCCTGACCGGCCACGTCAATCCCCGTCGCGGGTTCATCGAGCAGCACGAGCGACGGGCGACGCACAAAACTGCGCGCCAGATAGACTCTCTGCAGTTCGCCGCCCGAGAGCTCTCCGATCGATCGACGCGCCAGATGACCCGCGCCGACGCGCTCAAGAGCCGCGCGGGCGGCCTCGGCTTCTTCGCTCGTGATCCGCCCGGGCCAGCTGCCCCGTATGCCCGAGACCACCAGCTCGATCGCCAGCGCGGGAAACCCACGGTCCAGGCCCTTGACCTGCGGGACGTATCCGATCGCCCGCGGATCGCTCGCGCCGGGATCCCGGCCCAAGACGCTCATGGTCCCATCGGTCAGCGCGACAACGCCCAAAATCGCTTTGAACAACGTCGTCTTGCCCGCGCCGTTCGGCCCGAGCACGGCCACGAACTCACCGGGCCGCGCGTCGAAATCAAGAGCCTCGATCGCGTTGTATTCGCCGAGGCGAATTGAAATCCGCTCGGCCTGAATGACTGGATCGACGGGAACGGCTGGATCGACTGGATCGACTGCGTTGGGTTCGCTCATCGCTCTTGCCCCCCGCCGCGCAGCGCGACCGCGAGCGCGTCAACGTTATATGAAATCAGGTCGGCGTATGTCGCTCGCCCGGCCACGCCGCCGATCGGATCGAGTTGCGCGATCCCGACCCCGGTGGCCTCGGCCAGCGCATCGGCCAGCCGCGTCGGCATCTGCGGCTCGGTGAGAATTGCGCGGGCCCGGCCATCGCGGATTCGATCGATCAGGCGGCCGAACTCGCGCGGCGTCGGCTCGCGCCCGGCGTATCCTTCGACGACGCCCGCCTGCTCCAGGCCGTATCGACGGAGCAGATATCGGAACGACGGATGAAACAATACAACCGAATCGCCTGCGTGGGGCGCGAGGGTCCGGCGGGAGCGATCCTCCAGCATCGCGAGATCGGCGGCGAATCGTTCGGCATTGCGCCTGTATGCGTCCCCGTGCTCGGGGTCCAGCTCGGCAAGCCTTTGGGCGAGCGGCCGAGCCAACGCCTCCACGGCAACCGGATCGAGCCAGAAATGCGAATCCCAAATCGAATCGCCATGTTCGTGGCCCTGTTCGTGACCCTGTTCGCGACCATGTTCGTGGCCCTGTTCGTGGCCGTCTTCAAGATCGTCCTCGAACTCGGCGCCGGACGCCCCCTCGCGGTCTGGATCAATCGGGTCATGCGGGTCGTACGGGGCCATCAGGTTCGCGTCGGGCACAAGCGCGAGCAAGGAAACCGGCACGGCGCCGGGCATCGACGCGGCCCATCCATCCAGGGAGGGATCGACATAGAATAGCCCCGCCGAGCCCGCCGTCAGCCGAGCGTCCGAGGGCCGCGCCTCAAAGCCGTGCGGCGAAACCCCCGGAGGCAGCAGGCACGCGACATTGGCCTCGGCGCCGGTGATCTCGCGAACAATCGCCGCGACCGGGTGGATCGTCGCGATAAAGAGGGGTCTGCTGGAGCGCACGGCCGAGGCGCGGCGGCCGGACTGCACCGAAGTCACGCCGGGCCGATCGGGCACGTCGGGCAAATCGGGCCGCACCATAACGAACGCCAGAAGGGCGAAGATCGCAGCCGACGCTGTCAAAGGGATGAGTGAACGAATCGGCATGGTGAGCCTGGCCCCCAATGGGGCACTTGGAGTGAATGCTACAGTGTCATAGAGCTTGCAATCAAGATAATGATATCTCATTATCATCTACAGGCGCAAGCTCGGCGAGCCGGGCGAGCTCACGAGGCCCACAAGAGATCAAGACCGCCGAAGTCGGGGCGGCCGAACTTCAAGACGACCGAAACCCGAACAATATGAACGACCGATGACCGACTCCCCTGCCCCACGACCTCGCGATACCGCCCAGCGCCGGGCCATCCGAGCGGCGTTCGCCGGCACGCCCCGGCCGCTCAGTCCGCTTGAAGTCCTTGAGGGCGCGCAGGCAAATCTGCCGGGCCTCGGCGTCGCGACGGTATATCGCACGCTCAAGATGCTGACCGAAGAGCGCTGGCTCGTGACGGTCGAAATCCCGGGCGAACCCGCTCGATATGAGATCGCGGGCAAGCCGCATCACCATCACTTTCATTGTCGCGCCTGCGGACAGGTTTTCGAGGTCGAGGGATGCCCTCGTAATATCCAGACGTTGACACCGACCGGGTTCGAACTCGAAGATCACGAGATCGTGCTCTACGGTCGATGCGCCGCCTGCGCCGCCTGAGGCGCCTATAGCACGGCAATTGGTTGGTACTCCGCCGGCCGGGAATCGACGGGAATCCCTGACCGACGGGGGCGTCGGCCCCACACCAGAAAAGTGTGTCGTCGCTGAAACGTAACACTGGTAAGTGTGGAACCGGCGCCCCCGCCGGTTGAGGAATTCGGGAACACAGCCGAGACCCCATCGCGTGACTCCATCGCATCATCTCCAACCCGGCGATCTCGATCGGCTCTGGGCCTTCTGGAGCGAATCGTTCGACGATCCGCCGATGACAAAGTCGATGCTGGCCGAGCGCGTTTTCCGCGCAGCGGATTATTCGCCCGAAAATACGCTGGTGCAATTCGATGATGAGGGCAGCGACGCCAGCCGGATCATCGCGCTTTGTCTGATCGTGCCCGAAGTAAAGATCGAGACCGAAACCGGCGCGCGCATCGGAGGCATCCGCTGGTTCGGCGTGCATCCGGATCGGCAAGGCGAAGGGATCGCATCGGCGCTGCTCGATGAGAGCCTGGAACGCCTCCGCTCGGCGGGCGCGACGCATGTGGATTTTCTTGCCACTCCCCCGTTCTACATTCGGCCCGGCGTCGACATCCGCCAAACCGACTTCATTGCCTGGCTGCTCGGCAAAGGGTTCGAGCATGAACGCACGAATTTCAATATGACGGTCGAACTGGCGCGCGTTGATCTGCCATCGGTCGAGCAGCTATGCGACGAGAAAGCCGGATACCGCATCCGCCGCGCGACGCCAGAAGACCGCGAGGCCTTCCGCGTGCTCTGCGAGCGTCACTGGACCAAGAATTGGCGGGCCGAAGCCTGGCAGGGCGCCGGTCACGATCCGTGCTCATTGTTCATCGCCGAGGGCGACGACACGATCGTCGGGTTCGCGTCTTACGAGACCAGCCAGGGGATGGGTAGTTTCGGCCCGACGGGCGTCGCGCCCGAGCACCGAGGCCGTGGGCTGGGCGCGCGGCTGCTCCGTGTCACGCTGGCCGATATGAAACGTCTCGGCCGTGCCCGGGCTGAGATCGGCTGGGTCGGACCCGTTGATTTCTATCACCGCGCGTGCGGCGCGACGCTGGGTCCGGCCTATTGGCAGATGCGCAAGCGCCTTTGAGGAACCGGCCGTCTCACTCCCCCATGACCTGCACGAAGATTCGGCGATCGCGCGGGCGGTTGTCATGATCGATCACGACGATCTGCTGCCACGTGCCCAGAATCAGTGCGCCCTTCGCGAACGGGACGGTGATCCCTGGGCCCATGAACGTAGCCCGGATGTGCGAGAACCCATTGTCATCGCCCCAGGTCTCCGAATGGCGCGATTTCATCTTGTGCGGGGCGAATTCCTCAAGCTTGTCTTTGACGTCCTCGACGAGCGCGGGCTCGAATTCGATCGTCGAGATTGACGCCGTCGAACCGATGACGAAGATATTGGCAATCCCCTCAAGGGCCCCGCTGCGTCCGATAATTTCCTGCACCTTGACCGTCACGTCTCCGATATCAGAAAAGCCCTGGGTCTGGATACAAAGCTCCTCGCCGTGGATCATCGTATTCATTCCTTTCGATGGGGCACGCAGACGGGCCGCAGGCCGAGGATATGCCTTGGAATCGACCAAACTTTTTTGGAGCGCACTGTGTCATATATGTTAGCCCTTCCGGAGGATATTGCGATGAGTTTCAGATTTTCAGCCATCAACCTGCTCGTATTTGCCCTGCTCGGCGCCGTGCCGGCCTCGGCCGGTGATTGCCCGAGCCAAAGCTCCAAAGCGAGCAAACCCGCGGCGTGCACCGGCCACAGCGAGGCCCGCGATGTCACCGTCCATTCTGCTCCCGAAACCGATGCTCACAGGCAAGTTGCGTCGCTGCCCGGCCCGAGCGAACGTTTCGCAGCCTCGGGCGGAACTTCGGGCAAATTCATCTCGGCTGCGGACAACTCGGCAGAGAACGAAGCCACGAAAGAAGCCGATGAAGAGATCGATATCGAATACGTCTTCGGGCCTGAAGATTTCAAGCCTGTGACGAGAAGCAGCTCGGACTGCTCCGAATGTTCGCTCCAGGGTCATACTAATGGCCATGCGGGACATCGAGATTACGCCCGGGCCCGCAGGTTGCCGCAGCCTCACGTCTCGGTCCCCGGACCGGTCGCGGCCGTCGTCCACATCCCGGTTGGGGTGATCCGCGGCGGAGGTTCGGTCGTCGTGGGCACGGTCGGCGGGACGGTCCATGTCGCGGCGGGCGTCGCGCAGGTTCCGGGGCACGCGGTCAAAGGCGCGGCCGGAGTCGCCGCGAGCGCCATCGAGACCGCCGGCGATATCGTCTCCTGGGCGATCACGATGCCGTTTGAGTTGATCGACTAACGTCAGGGCGCAAATCAGCCCAATCACGAGGGCTTGCTCCGGAGAAGCCTGGTTGGGCCAGGACCTCATCGCCGGATGCTACCGTCGGTCCCGGCCAATGGACACCAGCGCCGGGATCAATCCGAGCCGCGAGGCTCGAACCGCGAGACGGCTTTAAGTTTTTCAAAGTAAACTTTTTCTTCATCGCTCAGCTTGGGCGGCACAACGATCGAGATCCGATAGAGCAAGTCGCCGTGCGCTTTGGATCCCCGCTCTGGGAATCCGCGACCTTTGAGGCGCAGTTTCTGGCCCGGCCTCACGCCGGCGGGCACCCGGATCAGGACTTTGCCGTCCAGCGTTGGCACATCTATTTTCCCGCCAAGCGCAGCCTCCCAGGCCGTCACCTTGACCTCTGCAATGAGGTGATCGCCCTCAAAGCTGAAGAACTTGTGTGGCGCGATCTTGATCCCGATCAAAACGTCTTCGGGCGGGGAGTCCTTACCCGGCCCGCCACGAAGCCGGACCTTCTGTCCATCGCGGATTCCGGATGGAATCTTGATATCAAAGGACTTGTGCTTGGTCTTCGCGCGGCCCAACGCTGCTTTACTCTGAATCGAGAGCGTCACACGACGCACGACGCCTTCGGCGGCCTCTTCGAGAGTGATCGACATGGTCGATTCGAGGTGCGAGGGAGAGGACGCCCGGCTCATGGTACCGCGCCGACCGTGCGGCTCGCCGCCCGGCTGGGCGGCGCCTGCACCAAATTCACGGAAGAAGTTGAAGAATTCGCTGAAATCTCCGCCGAAAGCATTCGGCTCCATGTGCACTCGGCCATCACGCCCCATACTGGCGCCACCGCCCGGGCCGAACGGATTATCCCACCCCGGAGGCGGTGTGAAAGC
The DNA here is from genome assembly GCA_021772735.1 of Candidatus Sumerlaeota bacterium. Classification (GTDB taxonomy): domain Bacteria; phylum Sumerlaeota; class Sumerlaeia; order MVZB01; family JAJFLK01; genus JAJFLK01. The sequence continues at coordinate 5,713 of JAJFLK010000311.1, forward strand.
CTGTCCGGATTTCCAATTCTGGCCAAGCTGATCGTAACGACGACGCTTCTCGGGGTCTCCCAGGACCTCATAAGCCTCGTTTAGCTTCTTGAAACCCTCTTCGCCGCGCTCGCCCGGATTGCGATCGGGATGGGACTGCTTGGCCTTGGCCCGGAACGCACGCTTGATCTCGTCGGCAGTCGCTTTGCGGCCGACGCCAAGAACTTTGTAGTAGTCGTGAAATTTGGCCGACATTAATCGTCACTCTTGGCCCGACCCGAAGCAGGGCCAGTTTCTGCTCCGCAGAGCCGGACCGTGCATTTATCGGCTTCGCCGAGGCCAATATCCATTGCAATCGTCCGTATAATGGGATCAAATGGACCCGAGTAAGGTTGGATCGGCACTCGCGATTCGGTATTTCGGGCGGGATTCTTTGAACGGACGCCTTGGCTTGGTCGTTGATGCCGCCGGAAGTTTTGGGCAACTAGTAACCCCATTGCCTCCGGAGAAGCAAGATATCTGAAAAATCCAAGGCTGTTGTCTGAACCGGATCTCGGGATTCCGCCTGAGCGTTGCGCAGATTTCTCACCCGCCGATCACGCGCCTGCCGCGCGATGCGGCCCGACCGAATGGACGTGATGACGCTCCGCGCGAATCACGTCAGCAGCCTCGAAAATCTTGCCCCTACATCCCTTCCTTGCCGCAAATTATCCAGTCATCGGACACGGGAATCAACACCTATGCTGAAACAAGTTCTGATTAATGTGGAGCCGACGGACATGCGAGTCGCCATTCTTGATGATGGCATCCTGGCCGAGCTTTTCGTCGAGGCGTTCGATGCGAATCGGACTCTCGGAAATATCTACAAAGGCACGGTCGAGGGCATCATCCCCGGCCTCAAGGCGGCTTTCGTCAACATCGGGATGGAGCGTAATGCGTTCCTCCATTTCTCCGATATTCTCCAAGAATTCGAGCTCCCCACACGGGGCCGTCCAGAGAGGCTCTCCCCGCGAGGAAACAAGGCCCAGATGGAGCGCGATGAGGCCGAAGCCGCCGAGGGCTTCGACGAAGATGAGTTTATTCCGCCCCCCGTAATGCCCGACGAGGACGAAATCGAAGCTATCGACGAGGCCGATGACGGATCGAAACCGAAGGCCAGGGCGAAGAAAGTCAAGAAGCCGCGTCGCCCGCTACGCGTCGGCGATTCGATCCTGGTTCAGGTAACCAAGGAGCCCCTGGGCGAGAAAGGTCCACGGGTCACGAGCTACATCTCCATCCCCGGACGATATCTGGTGCTCATGCCTTTCTCAGAACGATCCGGCGGTGTCTCGCGCAAGATCGAAAATCCCGGCGAGCGGCGTCGACTTCGCGAACTGCTGCGCAGCCTGGAAAGCGATGAAGGCTCTTTCATTATCCGCACGGCGGGGCTCGAACAGGGCGACGATGAGATCAAAGAGGACTGCGAAGCTCTTAGGACCAAGTGGGCCGAAATCAAGAAAAGCGGCATCCGCGCTTCTTCCTCATCGTTGATTCACAACGAGCAGGAGATCTTGCTGCGCCTCGTGCGAGACACCCTGCGAAATGATATCGATGAGATCCTCATCGACTCCCAGGTTGAGATGAAAAAGCTCCTTGGGGCTTGCGAAAAAATGGCTCCGAATATGGTCGACCGGGTCCACCTGGTCGAAAGCGGCAAGAACATCTTCGACGTTTTCAAAGTCGAGGAGCAGTTCCAGCGGGCGCTGAGGCCCAAGGTCTGGCTCAAAAGCGGCGGCTTCCTCGTTATCGACGAAACCGAAGCCATGGCGGCGATCGACGTGAACAGCGGGAAATATGTCGGCACCGGTGACCAGAACGAAGTGATCCTCAAGACCAACCTGGAGGCCTGCGAGATGGTATCGCGCCAGCTCCGCCTCCGCGATCTCGGGGGCCTGGTCGTGATCGATTTCATCGATATGACGAACCGATCCCACCAGCAGCAGGTCTTGCGAGAGTTTCGGTCTTGCCTCAAGCGCGATAACACAAAGTTCTCAATGACAGGCTTTTCCGAGTTCGGACTGGTCGAAATGACACGCAAGCGTGTCAGAAAGAGCCTATCCCACTCGATCTTTCGGATGTGCCCGTATTGCGAGGGCGCGGGCCGCGTGCTCACCCATGCACAGATTTGGAAGAAAATAAAATATTCGCTGGTCGATCAACTCCTGCAAGACCCGAATATCGCCAGAATCGAAATCGCGGTCAATTCCATTATCAGAACTTACCTCGCAAAAGAAGTTCTTGGGGACATTCAGGCGATTGCCGCTCAGTTCGAGGTCAAGCTGGATTTCACCGGCAACCTGGATTTCCATTTGGAGCAGTTCGAGGTCCTAAACACAGACAGATCAATCGTTCAGGCCCATAACTCGAAGCCCGGAAGACGCCGCGCGCCCGCCATGAAAAAAGACCTTGAATCGGCCGAAGTTGCTCAGGATAATCCCGCTTAGAGTTAGGCGGGTTTGTGTGACCGGGCCCGCTTGGCTACAGTGCATAGACTTCTTCTCCCGCAATGAAGCAGTCTCCTTTTCCTGTGGCATTCTAGATTTTAGAATGATGCACCCACCCCAGAAATCCGGGAGAGACTTATGTCTTTCCCGGATTTTTTCGTACGTTCGTGCGCAATATTCGCGCACCGTATCCGCAATGACTTAAACGCGCTGAATATCGGCGCCCAATTCGGCGTCGATGAGATGATCGACAATTTGCTCGAAGCTTGTCTGCGGAGTCCAACCGAGTTCGCGACTCGCCGCTTCAATGTTGCCGAACGTGTGCGCGCGATCGCCGCGATTGTTCAGCTTGGGATCGATTCGCAACTGCCGCTCGGGGTCGAGTCCAAGCCTGGTAAACGTCAGCCGAATCCAATCTCCGATCGTGCGCGTCCGGCCCGAGGCGAGGACGAAGTCTCCGGCCCGATCGCGCCCGCCCATCGCCGCCATGGCCTCAACCAGATCCTCGGCCCACGACCAATCACGTGTGGTCTCCAGGCTCCCGATAACCAATTCCTCTGCGCGACCGCGGCAGACCTCGGTCGCTTGACGGACGATCTTGCGCTCGACAAACGCTTCGGGCCGCCGAGGCGATGTATGATTCATCAGGTAAGCCACGGAGACGCGCAGACGGTGCTGCTCGCGATAGCACTGGCACATCTGAATCGCCGAGGCCTTGGAGACGGCGTACGGATTCGTGCATCGCAGCGGCGTGTCCGGCGTGACGCCCGTCTCTCGCGCGGCTTCGTGATCCAGGCAATCCGCCGAACCGGCGAAAACGAAATGTGCGCCGGGAACCTCGTTGCGCATCGCTTCGAGCATTCGCACGGTTCCAACGCTGTTGACATCAAACGTGCCGATCGGGTCCGCCCATGTGGCTCGCACGTTGCTTTGCGCAGCCAGGTGGTAAATCTGATCGGGACGCACGTCGGCAATCACGCTGCGGACCGCATCTCCATCGCGAAGATCGAACGCGGTGAGTTCGAGGCCGGGAATTTCCTCGGCGATGGCGCGCGCGTCTGCCAATTCCATTTCCATCACGCCGCCGGTGACGCGCATGCCCCGGCCGAGCAGCAGGCGCGCCAGGTAATAACCATCCTGGCCGGTCACACCGGTGACGAACGCATGCGGAAATGAATTGGAGCCGGGAGGTGCCATCAAGGTGTGCCTGCGGAATCATGCCGAATGTCCAGTATACCACCAGTTCGGCCGGACGCATCACAAAACGCGAACTCGCGACTCCGGCGCGAAGCCCTTGACGACGCCCAAACGTGCTGGAACGCTTAGTGGGCCAGCCCGAACCCGCGCATGTGACGCCCGAGTCGTGATGCAGGGCTCTCCGGAGACCGGGCACCCGACTCGACGAAGAACCCCTCCTATGGATTCACGAACTCACTCAGCCCTGGTCTCAGCCCCGGCGTCGGCCGTCATAGGATACGACGCGTCGGTTGCCCTCGGGCCCAGATCCGGTATCGGCGAGTATACGGCACAACTGCTGACCGCCATGGCCCCTCAACTGCCCGAAGCATGGCAGATGCGCGTGCTGGTCAATTCGTTTCGGCCCATCGAGTTGCCTGAACACGATGGCTGGACTCACGCCGAGAATCTTTCGATACACCGAGGCCGCATCCCGGGCCGGGTTCTGCTGAGCGCATGGCGCTTGATCGGCCGGCCGAAAATCGAATCCGTAATGGGGCCGATCGATCTCTTTCATTCCCCGGCCAGCTACCTGGCGCCGTCGCGCCGGGCGGCAACGATCATCACGGTTCACGACCTGTTCTTTCTTAGCGAGACCGGAGACCTCGACGCGTACGGCGGGGCTTACTTCAAGAAAACGTTTCCCGGCGGCCTCAAGAAATGCGCGAAGATCATTGCCGATTCGGAATTCACGCGAGGCGGATTGATCGATCACTTCGGACTCGATCCGTCGAGTATCGCGGTCGTCCATCTCGGCGTGGATCACGAGCGATTCGCTCCCGAGCCGCGCCCGGACGACGCGGATCGAATCGAGGCGATCACACACGGCGAGGCTTACCTGCTTTGCGTCTCGACCGTCGGACCGAAGCGAAAAAATCTGCCGGCCCTCATCGAGGCCTACGCCCGCGCGCGCGCCCGGCATGCCGATCTGCCCCGGCTGGTGATCGCTGGGAAGGTCGATCCCGAACGCGCTGATACCGAGCTGAGGGCGAAGATCGATTCATGCCACTTGGGCGCGCGAGTCAGCCTGGTGGGTTACGTCTCATCGCGCGATCTGCCGGCCCTTTATCGCGGAGCCCGGGCCGCCCTGATCCCCTCGCTGACCGAAGGCTTCGGCCTGACGGCTCTCGAAGCGATGGCCGGCGGAGTGCCGCTCGCCGCAGCGCGTTCCGGTTCTCTGCCTGAAGTCTGCGGCGAGGCGGCCTTACTTTTCGATGCGAAAGGGAGGAATGACATGGTGGACAGCGAAGCGATGGCCCATGCGATCGGGCGTATTGCAGGTGAAGAGCGCCTGCGGCAGCGGCTTCGCAGCGCCGGCCTCGAACGGGCGCGCACTTTCACTTGGAAGGCGACGGCAAAAAGCACGTTGGATGTTTATGCCGAGATCCTCGACGGCAAACGCACGTCGTGAAGCCCACAAAGGCCACTTGAAACCTGCGGCCCGATTCGCCTTGAACCGACATTTTTTTCGAATTGGAAGATGAATCGTAACAGGCGATATACGGGGGCCCGAGTCAGACGCGCGCCGGCCTTTTCCCCACCTCGAACCTAATGATCATCGTGGCCGGAGTGATCCCCGTGACCCGAAGCCGGACCGTCTTCATTCGCCAGTCGCTGGAGCTCGGCATGCCTATCTTCGCGAGTATCCAGTTTTTTGTCGTCCCGCTTCTCGGCCGCTTCGAGTTTCTCTGCGTAGCGAATCTCTTCGATCGAGAGGCGCTTGGCCGCAACGACGAAGTCGGCTCGATTTACGATCTCCGCAACATCGGCAAGCAATTCCTCGGACTCATACGGCTTGGCGATAAAGGCCGTCGCCCCGAGTTTCATCACGTAATCGCGATCTCGCCTCGAAGCCTTGGCCGTCACGACGATGATGGGCAGATTTCGATACGCGATATTTTGACGCAATGATTTTAGAAATTGAAAGCCATTCATCCTTGGCATCATCAGATCGACCAGCACGAGATCGGGCTGGTATTTGACAACACGCTCGACGGCCGCCAGCCCGTCAACTGCGGTTATGACCTCATAATCGGCCTGGGCCAGTATCGCACCCAGGAGTTCGCGCGCGTCATCTTCGTTCTCGACGGCCATCACGCGAACAGGGCCCGACGCGGCTTTGTCGCTGGCGCGTGAGCTCTGCGAATCTTCGTAATCCGGCTCGACGAACTGAAGTTCCAGCTCCTCGTCCGAGACCAGCTCGGGCGTCACCTGAATCGGATCGGCATGGGCGGTCTTGGGCTTGGCGGTCGCCGAAGACCGCGCGGGGTCCGAGGGCGAAAGTCGGCTCAGCGGAGGCGTGGCGTCTTCGCCATCGCGCTCGCGCAGGTCGCGCAGCTCCTCGATCGTGTATTGCTTTTCCCGGACCTCAATCTTCTCGTGCTCGATCGTGAATTCAATATTCTTCAAGATCCGAAGTGGGTCGATCGGCTTGGTCAGATACAAATTCGCGCCGGATTTATACCCCTTCGTGATCTCGGCCTTGGCCGCGTGGCCGGAGAGAAAGATCACCGGCATGGCGCGAAACCGCTCGTGCTTGCGAATCACTCGGCACAGCTCGAAGCCGTCCATCAGAGGCATTTCGTAATCGATAACCGCGAGGTCGGGCTCGCCTGTCTCCAGATGATGGAGCGCGTCCAGACCATCCACGGCCTGAATCACTTCAAACTTATCCCGGATCGTCTCACCGACGACCGCAAGGATGTCCACATCGTCGTCGACCAGTAGAATTCGATGAACCGCCATCGCCTCGCATCCTCGTCCGAGATTCGGGCAGCGCGGACGCAACCCACGCGCATGCAACATCATTCACTTCGGGACCGAGTTTACGCTGTCCGAGCGCCGTCCGCAACAGAGCTTTCCGCCCACCTCCGATCTCCCGGGCGCCGGCTCTCCAATCCGCCGGGTTGCCAAGCCGCCGCCGATTCGCTTCAATTTGGCTCCGCTCGGGTCTGGAACGCCCAGAAAGATGACGATGTTGTGAATCTATCCCTTCTCGATTTCGATCTCCGGTTGCGCCACACATTCACGATCTCGCGCAATTCGCAGGATGTCGCGCCGGTGCTGGTCGCCGTCCTCGAGCACGATGGCCTCGTCGGATACGGCGAGTGCTCGCCAAGCGGCTTCTACAACGAATCTCGGGAGACGGCCCGCGCGGCGCTCGCCGAGCTCGAACCCTGGCTGATCGAGCAGGACCCGGTGCCGTTTCGCGCCCTGCTGGCCGAGGCCGCCGAGCGACTGGGCGAAAATCGCGCGGCTCTTTGCGCTCTGGACCTCGCCGTGCATGATCTGGCCGGCAAGAGGCTCGGCGTGCCGCTGCACACGTTGTTCGGCCTGCGCGCCGCTCCGATCCCGCCGACGACCTACACGATCGGTCTGGGCTCGATCGACGAGATGACGGCGAAGCTGCGCGAGCGTCCGGATCACCCGGTTTACAAGATCAAGCTCGGCGCCGGCGCCGCCGAGGACGACCTGGCAATCATCGCCGCCTTGCGCCGCGAGACCGACGCGCCGTTCCGCGTCGATGCCAACTGCGGCTGGGAGCCGGAGCAGACCATCGAAATCTCAAAGGAGCTCAAGCGCCTCGGCGTCGAGTTCATCGAGCAGCCATTGGCGCCCGAGCGCCTCGAAGAGATGGAAGAGGTTTATTGGAAGAGCGCGATTCCGATCATCGCCGACGAGAACAGCCGCGTGCCGGGCGACGTGCCGCGTCTCGCCGGGCGGTTCCACGGGTTCAATATCAAGCTGGTCAAATGCGGCGGGCTTGCCCCCGCGATGCGGATGATCGAGCTGGGCCGCGCGCTGAACATGAAGCTGATGATCGGCTGCATGATCGAATCGTCGAATTGCTGCACGGCCGCCGCGCACCTGGGCTCGCTCGTGGATTATCTGGATTTGGACGGGCCGCTCCTGATCGAGAACGATCCGTTCACCGGCATGCGAGTGGATCAGGGAAGGATCGAGCTGCCCGAAGGGCCGGGCCTTGGGGTTGAGCTAAATCCATGAGGATTGGTTTCGGGAAGAGAAGAGAAACCACAGATTACACAGATTTCACACATTGCTCGGAATGGGAGCGGTTAGTGGACGCCCAGGGAGCGCAGGGCCGTGAGAGAGCGGAAGACGGGGGATCAGAATCCGCCGGATCGGCTCAAGGCTAATCTGTGAAATCTGTGTAATCTGTGGTTCTCCGCTCTTCTTCACCACAACGGCACAAAGCGTAATCGGGTAGGAGGGGGGATTGCTCCCCCCGTCCTCCCACACCACCGTACGTACGGTTCCGTATACGGCGGTTCATGATTGACCTTGCCGAGCCAGATGCATGTCCAGCAGGCTCGCGAGTCCCAAGGTATCAAAGTAGCGT
>JAJFLK010000312.1 GCA_021772735.1 Candidatus Sumerlaeota bacterium
CGCGCTTCAGGGCGGCGGCGGCCTCCTCGTTGCGGCCGATGGCTTCGAGCTGCTGTTCAGGGGGTGCTTCGCGGGTCTCCATGCGTGGTCATTTATGCCAGATTCGAGCGTGTTTGGCTAGAGTTGAGTGCAGCCGCTGGCGGATTCCCATGATGGCGGAGACGAAGAAGTAAACGTGACGTGTTGATTCGACTTGGTTTAAAGAAAAAATTGAGGGCTGGCCCGGATCATGTAATAAGGGTTCTCACCAAGGCGGTGCGGCCGCCCTCCGGATTCGGAGCCGGGCAAGAGCCCAAACAAAGAGGAAGATGAGGTTCGAGATCATGGGTATTTTCACTCGATTCCGCGATATCGTCAGCGCAAATCTGAACTCCATGCTGGATCACGCCGAGGATCCCGAGAAGATGGTTCGGCTGATGATCCAGGAGATGGAAGACACGCTGATCGAGGTCAAGAGCAACTGCGCTGGGATCATTGCCGAGCAGAAGAAAATCGAGCGCGAGAGCGACGAAGCGGTCGCGCTGGCCGGAGATTGGGAAGCCAAGGCCGAGCTGGCCGTGCGCAAGGGTCGCGACGACCTGGCGCGCGCCGCGCTGAACGAGAAGCAGGCGTACGACCGACGCTGCGCGGTTCTTCAAGGAGAGCTGGAGCACACCAAGGAGACGGTTGAGATTTTCCGTGGCGACATCTCGCAGCTTGAAACCAAGCTCAACGATGCCCGCGAGAAGCAGCGTTCGCTCATCCAACGCCGTTCGGCCGTCCAGTCGCGTCACCAGACGCAGGTTCGCATTCGCCGGATCGATACGTCGGACGCGTTTGCGCGCTTCGAGGCATACGAGAACAACATCGAGCGCATGGAAGCGGACACGGAGCTGGTCAACGGCCTGCGTCCGGCGGCCAAGCGGACCCTGAGCGATGAGTTCACGGACCTCGAGCATTCGGACGAGGTCGAAGAGGCGCTCGAAAATCTCAAGAAACAGGTTCAGACTAATAGCTAGATCCGCGGATTAGTCGCGCGGACTGATCCCGCGAAGTCATCGCGCGCGCACGGACGGTTCGCCAGCGGTGCGGACGAATCTCAGGAGGCAAGGTGGAAATGAGCATGGGCGCAATCATCGCAATCATCGCAATCGGATGTGGCACGGCAGTGATCATCACTTTCATGTCGCTGCTTTTCGCCGAAATTCGCCGGCGTCGCGGCAGCCGGGTCTTCAGCGAGGACGAGGGGCAGATGCTCCAGGATCTTTGGACCGGCATTCAGAAGATGGAAGGTCGAATCGGAAATCTGGAGACCATCCTGCTCGAACGGAGCAAGGCTCGCGACTTCGAGCGAAACCTATAAGGCATTAGCGCAAGGAACGATGAGGATACGATCATGGGCGGAATCGAGATAGCAGTTGTCGCCGTCGTGATACTGGCGGCCGTGTTTTTCAAGTTCGGGTTCGATTCGTGGCTTTACTAATCGCCTGAGGAAGGTGAGCAGAGGAAACAGAAATGGGAATTGGCGAACATGTCCTCAACTTTGCCGCTCAAGCCGGCCCGGGCGTCGAGGCTCTGGGCGGGGTGACGGTCAGAAATCATTTCGTCAGCCTCGCCGGCCTGGTGTGCCTGACGGGACTTTTGATCCTCGTTGTCGGCATCTGCGCACTGGCATCGATCTGGGCCATGAGAAGGAATGATCCGGGTTCGGTTCCCGGCGATGACTTCGACGAACTTCTGTTCAAGATCTGGGAGAAGATGAATGAGGCCGAAGGGCGCATCGTTGCTCTGGAAGATGTGATGGAGAATCGGCTGCGCGCCAAACTGGGCTGACGCCGCCGAAAAGATTGAGGAAGGACTTACGATCATGCGATTTCTCGGATACCTCGGCTTTATCGGTTTGCTCGGTCTGGTGACCGGCAACCCGCACCTCTACGGCTTCTACGGATTTTTCGGCTTCTTCGGCATTGGGCGATCGAACCGCTTCGATCTTCGTGATTGGCGCCGCGGCCTGAAGACTCAATCCTGAAGATAGTGGCGGGCGAGGCGGAAAGAAGAATTTCTCTCTCGAATACAACGAAGGGCAGGCAGAAACAAAATGAGCACATCATCACACATATCGCGCGGGAGATTGTATCGCAGCCGCGATGGCATCTTTGGCGGCGTTTGCGCGGGCATCGCGGAATATTTCGATTGGAGCGACTGGGGTGTGCGCCTGGTCGCCATTGTCTTGCAATGCACGGTCGCGCACTGGCTGATCGTGCTATACATCGCGTTGTGGTGCATGCTGCGCGAGAGCCCCGCGCGATATGAATACACGGATCGATACTGATTGACCCGTCGATCCGACACTGGATCGACAAACCGGAAGGACGAAGATCATGAGACGGCGCAGACGCAGGCACGGACGTGAATATCGGGAAGACCGACCCGAGGAGGAAGGCTATGACCTCCGCGACCGATACGAGGGTCGCCGGCGGCGGCCTCGAATTTATCGCAGCAAGAAAGATGTCGTTGTTGCCGGCGTCTGCGCGGGCATCGGCGAGCACTTCGACGTCTCTGCGAATGGCGTGCGCCTAACGTTCGTTCTGGTCACGATCCTGGGCGGGTTCCCGTGGGTGCCGATCGCATACTGCATTGCCTGCGCGACGATGAAGCCTGCGCCGCAAGAAGAGTTCACTGATTACAAGCAGGAAGAGTTCTGGAACGTCTACACCAGTTCGCGCTCCGAGGCGTTGGTCAAGGTCAAGCGCTCGTTCGACGCGATGGATAAGCGCCTTCAACGCATGGAATCGATCGTCACCAGCCCGGGCTTCGGGCTCGAAGACGAGCTGAAAAATCTATAGCGGGGAATCGCATGGCAACTTGACTTCGGAACCGAAAAGCACAAGAGAATCAAGACAAACGGGAGAGAAGATGCGCGCAAAGTACTCACAGGCCGAATGGGCGGGGATCGGTCTCGTGCTGGGCACGGCGCTTGGCGCCGCCTTCGGGAATGTAGGCCTGGGCGTCGCCTTCGGCCTTATCGTAGGAGCATGCGTCGGCGCCGTCTCGTCAAAAAAGCCAGAACCCGGAGACCGCGATGACGGCTGAGTCGCCAACTTTCGGGCCGCTAAAGAGTGCGTGGCCGCGGTGTGGCGGAGGCGCATGCGCTGACGGCTTCGCTGAGATCCAGGTTACCCTCATAGACGGCCCGGCCCGTGATCGCGCCGATGATATTGGCGCGGCCCAGAGAGCGGACGGCCCGAAGATCATCGACGCTGCGCAGCCCGCCCGAGGCGATAACGTTCAGAGGCGCGGCGTCGGCCATCGCGGCGAGGCTTTGAAGATTCGGCCCGGTCATCATCCCGTCGGTCGCGATATCCGTCGCGATGATCGTCGAGACTCCGAGCGCCGAGAGATCGCGCGCGAAATCTTCCTGCGTCAAATCTGAAGTTTCCACCCATCCTTCGACGGCGACCCGCCCGTCTTTTGCGTCGATACCGACGATGATCTTTTTGCCGTGTTTTGCAACCAGACCGGCGAGCAACTCACGTTCGCGGACGGCGCTTGTGCCGAGGATCGCGTAATCGACTCCCAGCGCGAGCAGGGCTTCGACGTCTTCGGCCGTCCGGAGGCCCCCGCCGACTTCGATCTCCACATCGACCGCGCGGCGGATGGCTTCGATCGCCGAGACGTTGGCCGGCGTGCCGCCGAAGGCCCCATCCAGATCGACGACATGGATGCGCCCGATACCGGCCCGGACGAAACCACGGGCAATCTCGGCCGGGTCGTCTGAATAAACCGTGCGTGCATCGGCCTCGCCGCGCACCAGGCGCACGACTTCACCGTTCATCAGGTCAATGGCAGGGATGGGGAGGAAAGGCATTTTTTCTCAGGAGAGCCCCATACATGCGGATGTAAAATCAATACCGAAAACTGAAATGTAAACGTCTCTTATTTTTGCGTCTTTGAACATCGGTCGCTCTAAAGGATCTCCTTCGACAGATTCATCGCGAATCAGGCCCAAGCGTATGAGGTTATCGCACGCCTGCCCATAGGCGGCGTGGTTCCACCTTCTACCTTCCGAGGCTCTTGACGCTGAGGTCCACACAGAATAGAAGCTCACTACGTACGTGGTCCGCGCCTCACGCAAGTACTCAAAGTAGACATTTAACATCTCCCTCAAGGCTAAAGACTCCGGGGCCGACAACTGCGACAGAATGGGAATGTAGGCTGGGTGTCGATGCTTTTCTTCCTTGACGCTCGACACAAGTAACCGTGCCCACATGTCCTGCAGGATGGAATCGTCAACCTTCCTTACTGCCTCAAATAACTGAACCGCGAAGTTGAGATCAGCCGGACCTTCCAGTGGCTGTTTCTCAAGACTTATCTCGCCCAAAACTTTTCGCTCAAAGCTCTTAAGATTCGCCTCTTGTTTTAGGCGCGCCTTTTGTTCCCAGTAATCGCCCTTAGCCTTCGCAATCCCACCGAAAAGATTCACGAAAATCTCAGACGCGGCCTCGGCCATAGGCTTGAACGCATCGAGCCCAGACTTGGCGACATCGAGAGGCAGGGTTGGATCAGTCATCTTAGTCTGCGTAGGCGGATGGAGGTGATTTACGGAGTCGCGGTGTCAATCAGCGACGATGACGAGGTAGCGCTCGGGATCTTCGCCCCGGCTGAAGGTCTTGATGCCTTCGTATCGGCGCAGGAAGTTGTGAAGATATTTGCGCGTCGAGGAGCCCATCGAATCCAGCTCGATCTCGTTGCCGGTTTCGCGTGCGCGCTCGACGGCAAGTTCGACCAATTCCTCAAGCTCGCCATACTGCCGTTTGCGGTAGCCCTCGATGTCGATCATCACCATGGGCGCTTCGCGGGCAGACTTGGTTGTCATGCGGCTGACGAGATACTGGATGGCGTGCAGGTTCTGGCCGTCTCGGCCGATCAGGAGCGAGGAATCTTCTTCCGCGATGACGTTCAGATAAACGATGCCCTGATCGACGCGAATCTCAATTGTGTAATCGGTGATGACCATTGCGTCGAGGAGCGAGCGAAGTTGATTCTCGGCAAGGTCGGCCATGTATTGCGGGCGAATCCAGGCGCGGACTTCCACCTCGGGTTTGGCGCCCGGCAGGAGGTCTTCGTCGGCCTCCGGCTTGACTTCATACTCGATGGCGTCCTGATCGACGCCAAGACGGTTGACGGCTTCCTCGACTGCTTCAGCCTCAGTCGTCGCCGAGACCATGATCTCTCCTACCATCATTCGCTCCTCATCCGTGCTGGGCATTGAACGCAGAACCCCATCATTGCCCAAAACCACCACTGCCGTCAGTAAAGATCGCACGCGCGAAAAGCAGGGGACAGCCATCCAATTGCGCGGAACTCGGGGTTGCCTGTCACCGTCGGCCAGACACAGTTGGTGGCAGTCCCCAGGTTTCCGCCGGCCGAATTCGGCTCAGGCCTTTGCCGGTGCGCCCGCGCCACCCGTGCCGTCCGGGCCCAGGACCATTTTGTTGACGACGCGCTGCTGGAAAAGCTGCCAGACATTCGAGACGAACCAGTAGAGCACCAGGCCCGAGGGGAACGAATAGGTCATGAACAGGATCATGACCGGCATCATATACATCATCTGCTTCTGCATGGCCGCCTGGGTCGGATCGCCGCCCCCGCCTGCCGGTTTCTGGGTCAGTTTGCCGACGATCAACTGCGTCACAGCCGTCAGAATCGGCAGCAGATTGAAATGCTCGACGCCGAGCAGAGGGACCGTGAACCCGAGGGGAAACAGCTGGTCCGGTTCGGAGAGATCCGTGATCCACAGGAACTCGGCGCCGCGCAGATCGATCGACTGGGAGAGGAGACGATAAAGCGCGAAGAATATGGGCAACTGAATAAACATGAAGATGCAGCCCTTGAACATGCCCAGCGGGTTCACGTTGTGCTCTTTGTAGAGCTTCATCATTTCCTCGCTGCGCTTGGCCGAATTGTTCTTGTGCTTCTCGTTGATCTTGTCCATGTAAGGCTTGAGCTTGGCCTGCTCGGCCATGACCTTGGCCTGCTGCTTCATGCCGAGTTGAGACAGCGGCAGAGTCGAGCCGCGCACGACGATGACGAGGATTATGATGGCCACTCCCCAGTTGCCCAGAACGCCGTGAAACCAGGTGAGCATTGTCATGAGGATGAGGCACAGCGCCCTCATCCAGGACCACGAATCGTGAAACAGAATGCCCTCAAGCCCGAGGCCGCCGGCCTTGAGGATTTCGCGCGATTTGGGTCCGGCGAAAATGCGATATCCGAATTCGGCGCTCTGGCCCGGTTCGATCGAGAACGGCGCTCCGTAGAGGACAGCGCGCGGATAGAAACGAACGTCGTCCATCGTTGAGATGGACGCATTGACGAGCCCGAGATCCAGGCGGACCCGCCCGGCCTGGAAACCGCCGGGCCCGAATCCCTCCTCGTTAGCCTCGGGGTCATCCGGGATCAGGGCCATCATGAAATAGCGATTGTTAAGAGCCGCCCACGGGACCGTGCCGGTGGCGGGGACAAAAATCTCATCCTCAGACTTGGGCTTGTTCAGGCGCAGATCCTGGATGCCTTCGGAGTCTCGAAAGACCGATGTCGTGTAGGCATATCGACCCGCGCCAATGCCTCCGGCGCCCTCGGGCGGGTAGCCGAGTCCGGGGCCGAGAGCCACGCCGAGGCCCTGGCCGAGGTCGTCGAACTCCAGGCGCGAAGTTCCTTCGTTTATAAACTTGAGCCGGAGCCGGGACATGAACTTCCCGCCGTTGGGTGGCAGTTCGTAAGTTCGGATCATGCGAAGGCCGGATTCGGTCGTCGGCGAGGTGAATTCTACAACCTGTGTGCCGTCCGATTCGGTGATTCGCTTGACCGAATAGATGGCGTTGCTGAGTTCGCGATAAAAGCGAGCGCTTCGCTCGCGAAGGACGATCTCGAGCGGTCGATCCAGACCATGGGGTTCGAGGTCCCGGTCGATGAGATCGATGGGTCCGCCCATCTGTGCGGTTTCTGAGTGGTCGGGGTCTTGAGCGGATTCGCCGTCGTCGTTGGAGTCGCTTTCAATTGAGCCTTCGCGCTCAAGGAACTCGGGGTCGACGATCTGCCAGACCGTCGGAACGCCGCCCGCGGCCGAGAATTCGATGTGATAGGACTGCGTATCGACGACGATCGGTTCGAGGTCCATCGAACGCCGGGTGGGAGCCGTTGCGGTGCGGGAGCCGGAGCCTTCAGCTTCGGGTTGCCCTAACTGATTGGGCGGGACGATTTCGGGCTGAATCGCTCCGTTTGGCTCGCCGAATTCCGTGCCTCCCTCGGGGGACGTGAAGCCGGGCGTGCCGGGCGGAGTGCCGCTTGGGGTCCCGGGGGTAATAGTGGTTGTCGCGGGGTTCGCAGGCGGGGGATGGGCCTTACGCCATTGCTCCTTGTTCCACTGCATATACCAGAGCGTCCCGATATAGATCGGCATCGCGAGGAGAATGAATCTGAGATATTTCTTGTCCATCTAGTGTTGTGTGTGAGTGTGGGTCTCTGGGCTCGCGGGGGGAACGGGATCAAAGCCGCCCGGATGGAACGGCTGGCATTTGGCGACTCGGCAGACGATGAGCCAGAG
>JAJFLK010000313.1 GCA_021772735.1 Candidatus Sumerlaeota bacterium
CGACGACGGTGGCCTGCTGCCCCAGGAAACGGGGGGAAGGCCCAGGGATGCGCGCACTTCATTGACGGTCAAGACGCCGAACTGGAGGTGATACTGATAAAGATTGTTATCGTCGTACCTCAGCAGACGCTCGCCGGGCTCGGGCGCCGGCCGCCCGTATTTCTCGTAGAAGTAGCGGAGGGGGATGGGAACGCCCATCTTGAGAAGTTCTCGATCGATCTCGGCTTCGACGGCATCGTCCGAATCCGGGGTCAGGTCGATCGTCCAGCGCGGAGGCGCGCTTTCGACGCCGAAGTTGAAATCGATCATCCATCGCAGGAGTTGGTTGTTGATCGCATCCATCAGCAGGCACGCATCGGTCCGGATGTAATCGAGCCGGACCGATTCATGGACCCGGCCCAGGGCAAGCGACCCCGAGCCGCCTTCGCCCTGGCTGACCGTCAGCGTCTGGCCCAGGACGGCGCGCGACATCTCATCGTTGCACCAGTTGGCCAGATCGCGGTACGTCTCGGCCGATCCACTGCGGCGCGGTTCGAGAAGCTCCAGCACGATGCCCTCCGGCACGGTCACGCCGGCTTCACCCTGGATCGATTCGATGACTTCCATAAGCCGATCGCGCTCGACCTCGCTCAGGCCCGCTCCGTGCCGCGCAACGACCGTCGGACTGCCAAATCGCTCGTTGTAGAGAAGCCAGAATTTCAGGTTGTTCTTCTTGAACCACCAGTACCAGTAAACGCGTTCGAGCAGGCCTCGGCCGTAAGGGCGTTCGTCGGTCGCCTCGAATCGAAGCGTCACGAACTTGCGGTCCGGCAATCGCCGTCCCTCGCCACCCCCAAGGCCGTTGATCCCGGGGATCCCGCCCAGGCCGTCGCCCGAAGAAATTGGATATCCGTTGATCGAGCGTGCCGGACGGTTCGTATCCCCACTCACGCCGCCTCGCTCAAATCCCGCCACGCCGCTCGAACCGCCTGAGCCCGAATCGGTCAGGAGCAGTCCACCGTCTTCGCCGAAGGCGAACCGCCCGGCATGGCGAGGCTTGAGCGCGGTCGGGACGATCCGGCCCTCGGCGTCATATCCCCAGATGACCTCCAGGAAAGCCACGCCCCGAGCCAAAGCGCCTAACAGATGAGACAGTGAAGATTCGATCCCCGGAATCGCGCCGAGCGAACGCTGGGCCCAGCTCGCAATCTCGGCGTCTCGCTCGGAATCCGAACTCGGCGTTATCGCCCGACTGCGCGCCAGAACTCCGCTGCGGCGGGTCTGGAGCAAACTGAAAAGATGGGCGTCCTTCTCCTCCATCTCGTCGAAGAGCGAATACACGCCATCGGGCGTCCCGAGCGTTACGCTGCCGGCGAATCCCTCGCTGCGGGCAATGTGACGGCTGATGCGATCCTCGCCGGGCCGGGCCCACCAGCGGTGGCGTGCGACGGTGGCGATTTCGCCAAGATGCTGTTTTGAAAGTGAGTCGGCCATGGCTGGAGGGGAGCCTTTCGTGGTTTCTTTCGAGCTGGCGTTTTCGTATTTTTTTCGCCAGCCGGAGTGAAGCATATCCCAGCTTCTCTCGCGGGGGAATTCCCTTGCCGGCCCCTCGCGACCCTTAGCGGACCTAAATCGAATTATAATTTTCGCCAGCCGGGTTCAGATCTCCGCCGCGGGGCCCCCGGGGTCTTGGGTTTCTCAGCCGGCCGGCCGAAACCCACGCCGATTCGGGACGAGAGCGGCTCGCGCCGGATCCCGCGACGGCCCCCAGACGTCCCGCGACGATTTAGAGTTCCCAAGTCCATGATATTCAATCGCTCGCACCCCCATAAAAGGTGCCCTCGGACGCTCATCCTCGCCCCTGTTCGGACCGATAAGATATGCGATGAGCCCCGGGTGGGGTGAAACGACTCTATTGCGAGTATTCAACGGGCCCGCGCCAGGCTTTGCCTCTCGGCGCCGGGTAGGCAAGAAACTGGAATTTCTACAGTATGGATTCGGTTCTGCAAAAAACCGTCGCCTCGCTTGAAAAGGCGATTAAGTTTAATCCCAATAACATCGAGCTGATGAGCTCTCTGGCCGAGAGTTACATCCGGATGGGCCGGCTCGACTCAAGCACGATCGAATTGTGCGAGAAGGTGCTAGAAAAGTACCCAGACAACAGCGTGCTTCAGCAGGCCCAGACCGTGGCGTTCGTCATCGAACAAACGGATCAGATCGATGCGGGGCTGGCTGCGGGTAAAGGACCACCGGCTGCCGATGACATTCTCAGCTCGGTCAGTATCCTCGAAGAGTTTCTCGAGGAAATTGATGAATCCTGGTCGGTCTGGCTGGCGCTGGCCCGCCTGGGGATGCTCGCCGGATGCTACGAGAAAGCCCTGGGCGCCATCGACCGCATAAAGAAACTCAATCCGGCGGAACTTGCAGGTCTGCGGCGGACGATCGACTGGCTGGCCTCAAACCCGCCCCCGGAGGGTACTGATTGGCCGACGCTGATCCGCCTGTTCGAGACTCTGGGCGAACTCTCGCTCGTCATTCGACTGCTTGAGCATCTCTACGATGATGAGGTCGAGCGCGAATCAACCGGCCGGCTCCTGCTCGATCGATATCTCGCGCGTTATGATGCGGAACACCCCAATGAGGTTCCCGAGCAGATTCGGCCTCGATTTTTCGAGATGCTCCTCGATTACGGCGACCGTGAAGTCGTCAGCACGTGGCTCAGCAACGCCGCGATGTTCGGCTGGCAGGTGCACAATTATTCAAAGATTTTCATCCATGATCTCCTGGGGAACAATCAGCTTGGTGAAGCCTTCGAGATCCTGCGGCGCATGGCGATTGACGACGAGGTCCGCGATCTAATGAATCGCATCGCCGAGGAATACGAACGGCAGGACAAGGTTGAAGAGGCGGTCGAAATCTTGCGCTACATCAACGATCACGAACTCAGCGAGAGCGTCGTCGATCAGCGGCGTGAGGCCGACCTTGCCCGCGAAATGGAGCTTTCGCTTGCGGA
>JAJFLK010000314.1 GCA_021772735.1 Candidatus Sumerlaeota bacterium
CCCCAGACGGCCGAGGCCCGGGCGCCTGGCCGCAAGTGGTTCGAAGGCTGGTGCTCGGCGATCACAATCGCCGTGCTTCTGTATTGTGTCACGTTTACGACCGCCTTCGTCGTCGGCCTCAAGCGGCCTTATCCGCTCGCCGTTGCCTTGGGCATGCGCGACCGGACCGAATTCCTGGACGAGGGGCTCAATTATCATCGCACGGCCCGCTGGCTGGCGGCGCGGCCCGAGGACGCCCGGCGAGCCTGGCTCATCGGTGAGCACCGGACGATGTATTTCCCGGCCGGCACGATCTCAAGCGATTGGTTCGACACCCCGCAGCCTCTGCCCTGGATCAAGCGGTCCTCGGATACGGATGATATGCTCGACCAGATTCTGGCCGAGGGCGTCCGATACGTGGTTTTGAACCAGGATGAACTCGCGCGATATGCGGCAGCCTATTTTGCGCCTCGATTCACCGACACAGAGTTCGCGCGATTCGAGCAGTTCATCAACAGCCCAAGACTTCAAACCGTCTATAACGACGAACGGTTTCCGATATACGTGTTCCGAATCGCACCTCGCTAAACGCCACGAACGTCCGGATTCGGGTTGCGTGCATCGCGCTATTTGACGGCGCGAGCGCCGGGCGGTCGTAAACGCATGCGCCTCCGAGAAAATCTCGGCAATTTCATGTAGGGAATAAATCTAAACATCACGCTGGAAACTGGCGAAAAGGTACAGACGGATGTATCTGCGGCACCGGGACAGCAAAAAAGGGGGCGTATCAAGGAACGCAACCCAAGCATGGTCATGGCTCAAGAACGCAAACCACCACTCCACAAGAAACCGCTCACAGGCGCTGGTGGCGCCGAGGCCATATCGCTGCGTCTCGCGGCCGAGACCGTGGGCGCCATTCGTAGGCTAAACCGCTTCGTCCTCCTCTCCGCCATCTCCAGTGTAATTCTGACCGTGGCGACGATCCTGGCCGATCACAGCGGGATGGTGGCTCTTGTTTACGTCCGCCTACTGGCTCTGGCCTCGGCTGGCCTGCTGGCGATGACCGGCATCGGGGTAGTTCTGAGCGTCGAGAACATCCCACGCGTGACTCCTCTAATATGTGCGGGAGGGGTGGCACTGGTCGTCTCCGAGATCCTCCAATTAACCCGTGCGATTCCACTATTTTCCTGGGTGCCGATTCTTGGCGCCACAAGCTCGATCAGCACGCCGACGGTGACGGACCTTCTGATGTTCGGCGGCGCCTCGATGCTGATGTCCGGCTGCTATCTGGGAATTCTCGACGCGACGGGCGCGCGGCTGCGCCTGGGCACCGAAAGCGAAGAACGCAAACTGGCGCTCGTTCAGCAGAAGCGGGCAGAGGCCGCGCTGCGCGAAAGCGAGACGCGATATCGCCAGCTTGTCGATCTCTCGCCGGTCGGCATTCTGGTCCAGGTCGAGGGGCGCATCGTTTTTGCAAACAAGGCCACCGCCCGGATTGTCGGCGCGATTAAGCACGGCGATCTCATCGGCCAATCGCTGCTAAGATTCGTCGCCCCGGAGTCGCGCGACATCGCAAAGGAATTGATTCGCCAGAGCGTGGCCGATGCTGCGGATCAGCCCCCGATCGAGCTCAAGGTGAACACGGTCAGCGGGATACCGATGGATGTCGAGGCCAACTCAATCCCGATTGATTTTCACGGCCGGGTCGCCTCGCAAATCGTCTTGCATGATATCGCGGATCGCAAGCACGCCGAGGCGGAGAAAGAGAAGTTCGAAGAGCAGATGCGCCAGGCGCAGAAAATGGAAGCGATCGGAACGTTGGCCGGCGGCGTCGCGCATGATTTCAATAACCTGCTCGCCGGCATCCTCGGCTATGCCGGCATGCTGCGCGAGCATACGAATCACGAGAAAAAGGCCATGCGGGCCGTCTCGATGATCGAGAAGGCTGCCGAGCGCGCGGCCAAGTTGACCGAGCAGCTGCTCGGTTTCGCGCGTAAAGGCAAACTCCAAATCATAAAGATCGATGTTCACCGCTCGATTCAAGAGGTCATCGCGCTCCTGGGCCGAACAATTGACAAACGTATCCAGATCAAACGGCGGTTCATCGTCGACGAGGCCATGATTCAGGGCGATCCTGTTCAGATCCAGCAAGTCTTCCTCAACCTCACGCTCAACGCACGAGACGCGATGAGTGAGGGCGGCATCATCCGGTTCGAAACATCGGTGATCAAGGTCTGCGATGAAGACACCGGATACACGGGTCTGGCGCCTGGGAAATATGTGCAAGTCACGATCAGCGACACCGGCCAGGGTATTCCAAAGGACGTCCTGCCACACATCTTCGAGCCGTTCTTCACGACGAAGGACCAGGGCGACGGGACGGGCATGGGCCTGGCCATGGTCTACGGCATCGTGCAAAACCACGGGGGAAAGATATTCGTCTATAGCGAGCCGAACTTAGGGACGACGTTTCGGGTTTGCCTTCCCGTGGCGACGGCAGAGGCCGCGATTCCGGACGAAACCAAAGACATCGCGCCGGTTCACGGCACCGGGCGCATCCTCGTCGTCGACGATGAAGAGGTGGTCCGCGAGATGATCAGCGATATCCTCGAAAGTCTTGGTTACTCGGTCACGACGGTTAATGACGGTGTGGAGGCGGTCGAGTATTACCGCGCGTTCGGCGACGAGATCGATCTCGCCATCATCGACATGGTCATGCCGCGCATGGACGGGGGCGATTGCTTCCGCACGCTCAAAGGGATCAACCCGGAGATCCGCGCGGTCCTGACGACCGGATACAGCCGCGACGGCGCGGCTCAGCAGATCCTGGACGAAGGCATGCTCGGCTTCGCGCAGAAACCCTACCGAGTCAACCAGCTCTCCGAGATCGTCGCAAACGCCATGGGCGGCTGCGCCGGTTCGCTTTCCTGATCTTCCAACTGATTTCTAAGGCTTGAGATTCTCGACGACGATCTCCACGCGGCGATTTTTTGCCCGCCCGGCCCGAGTGTCGTTGCCGGCCAGCGGATCTTGAAACGCACGCGAAACGGCCTCCATGTATGTTGCATCAAGGCCGGAGTTATTCATAAGAAAACGGCGGATGTGATCGGCGCGAGCCGCGCCCAGAGCCCAGTTATCGACGAACGGCAGATCGATCATCGGCTGGTTGTCCGTATGGCCCTCGATGCGAACCCGCCGCTCTTTGATCAGGTTGCGGATACCGCCCGCAACCGCATCGAGCAGCGGCTTGACCGGCTCGGCGAGGATCACCGAACCCGCGCCGAAGGCCAGATCGTTCGGAACGATCGCGCGCAATCCACGCTCATCGACAATCACCGAGATCTCGCCGCCCGAATCAAGCTCGGCCAGCGAAGCGCGGATTTTCTCTGCCGCCGCTTCGAGGATCGGATCGGATGCCGCTATTTCGGCTGCGGTCTCGGCCTGCTCGGCGCTCGCGGCCTCGGCAGCCTCTTCGGCCTCACTTTGGAGCGCAACGATCTGCGCGCGAAGTTGCGCCGCGTCGACTGTGAGCGCCTCGTTGGCCTCATTCGCCTCATCCAGCTTTGCGGCCCTTGCCTCGGCCTCGGCCAGTTTACGTGCCAGCTCCGCGGCATCGCCCGCGCCCGAGTTCAGCTCCGCGATTTGCGCCCTGGCCTGATCGAGCTGCTCGGCGCCGCTCTTGATCTCGCCGCGTGCCGCTTCGAGCTCCCCGACGAGAGCCTCGCGCTGCTCGACGTTGGCCCGCCGTTCTTTGCCCAAGGCGGCCAGTGAACTCTCAAGCTCCGCGATGAGCCTTTTCTGCTCGATGTCTTCGGCTTCGAGATCCGCGACTCGCTTCGCGCCGGCCTCATTTTGAGCCTCAATGGCCTTGACGTTCGCCTGCAGGTCGGTCCGAGAGCGCTCAAGCGAGACGCGCAACTCTTCAAGATCCTCGATTCTTCCGGTCTGAACCTCCGCCTGCGCCTCGGCCTCAACCTCGCGTGCGTCGGCGTTCAGAGCATGGCGACGCAGCAGGTCTTCGAGCTCACGCTCGCGGTCGCTCTTGATGTTGCGCGCCCTGTCCAGTTCGCGGTCCTTCAACTCCTGACGATGCCGGAGTTGCTCGATCTCGGCGGTCTGCTTCTCATTGTTATCGTAGAATGATTTCTCCCACTTATCGCGCTGAGCGGTGAGCTCCGCGATCTCCGCATCCTGGACCTCGACCCGATGGCGCAGATTTTCGAGTTCGGCGCAGCCGGTCGCGCCAAGCACGACCGCTGCGAGCAGAGCACCCAAACCTGCGGTATGGACTGAATTAGACATGGGCATGGGACTACGAGAAAATCCAATATCGGGCGAGGGACACCGCCCGCTGTCGGACAGGCATCATTCCCAATCACATGGACACCTTCAAGCCGGTTTTTGTTTGACGCGCCGATGCGCGCGACTCTACGATCACCCGATTGCGGACGCGCCCCGGCTGGTTCCGGAGCGTGGGGACCGCGATTTTCAGTGCGCGGGCCGCGCTCGACGCGGGCCCGGCCATGGCGGTCTTCGGGAGGTGCTCCTCCGAACCGGGTCAGGACCGGGAGGTAGCAGCCCTAAGGATCGGACGCTTGTCCGGGGATCGCCTTGGCCGGGCCCGAGTCGGGCCTCGGCCCGCTGATCATTGACCACCTCGAAGCTCACTCCATGTCCAAGTCCACATCTAATAAAGCCGCGCCGTCCTCAGGCACGCGCCGGGCGGGCAGGCCTTGCGTCTTTCTGGACCGCGATGGAGTGGTGACGCGCGAGGCCGGTTATCTCAATCACCCCGACCGGCTTGAGCTGCTGCCCGGTTCGGCCGGGGCGATCCGTAGACTCAATGAACGAGGCATCCTCACGGTCGTAACGACGAATCAATCCGGCATCGCGCGCGGGTATTTCACCGAGGCCGTGCTCGCCAAAACGCACCGGCGGCTGCGCAAGCTACTGGCCGAACGCGGAGCCCGACTGGACGCCATCTATCACGCGCCCATGCACCCGCAGGCCAAAGACCCCGCCTTGCGCCGCGATCCCGATGCGATGCGCAAGCCGGGCACAGGGATGATCCAGCTTGCGCGCAAGCGATTTCGAATCGATATGAGCCGGGCCTGGGTCGTCGGCGATCGGACCGGTGATATGGAACTCGCGCGCAATGCGGGCATCGGCAGCGTTTTTGTTCTTTCCGGTTACGGCCTGGGCGAGTACGAATATCACCGCCGCGAGTGGGCCGTGCAGCCCGATCACATCTGCGCCAATCTAGCTGAGGCGGCCCGGTGGATCGCGGGTGAACTGCGCCGACGCCCCCAGACAAAGAAGTGAACCGAAGGCTCAAATCGGACCGCCGACAAGAAGAGGAACCCCCCGCAAGTGAACGCAACCGAAAGGCTCGCCCGCTCGACCTTCGACCCCGACCGGCCGCCTCGGGATAAAGTCCTCAGCTGGGAGGCGACCGGCGAATTCATCCGCAAAGCGCAGACCGAGGGCAAACGCGTCGTCATGGCCAACGGTTGCTTTGATCTCATCCACGGCGGTCACGTCTCGTATCTCGAATCGGCCCGGACGTTCGGCGATGTGCTCGTCGTCGCGATCAACTCCGACGCTTCGGAGCGCGGCCTGAAAGGGCCAACGCGGCCGGTCATGGGCGAGGCCGACCGCGCCGAGCTGGTCGCCGGGATCGGCGCGGTCGATGCGGTTTTCATCTTCGGCGAGCCGACGGCGGAGCGGCTCCTGCGCGAATTCCGCCCGAACGTCCATGCCAAAGGCACGGACTACACCGCCGAGACCGTCCCCGAACGCGAGATCACGCGCGAGCTCGGCATCGAGGTCGCCATCGCCGGCGCGGCCAAAGAAAATACTTCGAAGGCGATCATCGCGGCGGTTCGGGAATCGGCAGAAGACAAACCCTGAGCCGTGTCGTATCATCGGGGCCCGCACTTTGAGCAAACTGGATAACAGAACATCGGCCATCAACGGCGTCATGCTGATCGACAAACCGCGAGGGATGACTTCGCACGATGTCGTCGATCGGGTGCGCAAGGCTGCCGGCACGCGCAAGGTCGGCCACACCGGCACGCTCGATCCGATGGCCACCGGGTTGCTCGTCATCTGCCTCGGGCAGGCGACGAAGGTGTCCCGATTCCTGACGGGCCTGCCCAAGCGATATACCGGGACGATCCAGCTCGGCGCGGTCTCCTCAACTTACGACGCCGAAGGCCAGATCACGCGGCAAGATCAGTCGGTTCCCTCCGCAACCGAAGAAATTCGCTCGGCAATGAACTCGCAGATTGGGCTGCACACGCAGCTCGCCCCGCCGTTCTCGGCCGTCAAAGTCCGAGGCAAGAAGCTCTACGAATACGCGCGGGCCGGCGAGGCCGTCCCGGAGAAACACCGGCGCGTGCTGATCCAAAGTTTCGAGCTGATCGACCACCGCGAGGGCGAGATCTCGTTCGACGCCCGCGTCGGCTCGGGGACCTATATCCGCTCCATGGCGCATGACCTCGGTGCAAAGCTCGGTTGCGGCGCATACCTCTCGGCCCTGCGCCGGGTGACGGTCGGGGAACTTCGCGTCGAGGACGCCGTCGAACTGGACGCCCTCGATACGATCTTCAAAGACCCCGTGCTTCTCGGTCAGTATCTGATGAACACATCCGACGCGCTGAAACACCTGCCGCACATCACGATCGGCGCCGAAGCGCGGCGCTCCGTCATGCACGGCCAGGGATTCACGACGAACGACATCAGCGAAGCCGAGGCCGTGCCGCTGGCGGGCGAGACCGTTCTGGTCGTCGACTCCGAAGGCGAGGTCGTCTCGGTGGCTCAGGCGGAGCTGGCAAACAGTGGTAGACCGGCGGCAGGGGCAGCGGCCGATTCAAACGATTCGGGCGACTCCCCGCCAGGCTCCGCATCCACTCCGGAGCAGATCGACAGCGATTCGCCGCTCCTGTATTTTCGATCTATCCGCGTGCTCGCCCGGACAGATTGACACCCAAGCCGCGCGGGTCACGCGAAGCATGGCGGGTAATATTCCGGAAGGTATGAATGCCATGGAGCCGGACGACACGGAACCATCGAGCGCGGAAGCCGTGGCGGATTCGAGTCGGCGCAAGATTTCTTTGCTCCTCGCGGCGCCGATCCTTATCGCCGCCTTGATCCTGGCCGCGCTGAGCCCGCATATCGGAAGCCGCCTGCTCTCTGCCGTGCAGTTTCCGTTTCAGCTCGACGTCGAGGAAGGCTTTATCTATCAGCAGGCGCTCGATCTGGATCAGGGGCGTTCGATCTACACGCCGATCCAAAGCGATCCATATCTGGTCGGCAATTACGCCCCTCTTTTCCCGTGGCTCGCTTCGCTGACGATCGGCCCATCTCGGATCGGGCTGCAGGGTCCGCGTGCGATCGTGCTCGGCTCCTCGATTCTTATCGTCCTTCTGCTTTTCGGGATTGTTTATTCCAAGACCGACCGACTTCTACCATCACTATTATCCCCCCTGCTTTTCGTCGTCAGTTACGAGTTTCATCAATGGTCGGCTCTGGCGCGCGTCGACCTTCCGGCGTTGGCTGTGACGTTGGCGGGATTGGCGGCGTTCATGGCGATCCGGCCGCGATGGGGGGCTGCGGTCGCCGGCTTGCTGTTCGTTCTTGCGGCGTTCACGCGTCAGACCGCCATCATGGCCCCGGTCGCCTGCTGCATTTCGATGGCGATCTACGATCGCCGCCGCCTGGCTTGGTTTCTTCCGTTCTATCTCATCCCCGGGCTGGGCGGCTTCTTCATTATCAACTCGCTGACCGATGGCCAGTTCTTCCTGCACCTCGTTAAGTATAACGTGAACGCCATGGACTGGACGCTGTGGCCGCAACTTCTCAAGAACGAGATCTGGTTCTTCTATCGCTGGTGGACCGTCGCGCTGGCGCTCGGCTGGGCCGCGTGCGCGGTGGCGAGGCTCTGGCGCCCCGGATCATTGGCATCGGTGGAAAGAGAATCGGAGCCCCCCAACCACACGCGAGGCGTCGTCGGAATTTATTTCATCCTCGCGACGGCATTTGGGTTAACCGCGCTGGCCAAGGTCGGCTCGGCGCCGAATTACGTCCTTGAGCCGCTGGCCTC
>JAJFLK010000315.1 GCA_021772735.1 Candidatus Sumerlaeota bacterium
GCGCGCGATCGAACAGGGGATCAAAACCCGCCGGGTGCTGTGCGTTGTCAGCACGAACGCACTGGAATTGGGCATCGACATCGGCTCGCTCCAGGTCGCCGTGCTGACGGGATATCCGGGCACGATTGCCTCGACTTGGCAGCAGGGCGGTCGCGCGGGCCGCGGGCTGGAGACTTCCGTGGTCGTCCTCGTCGGGAGCTCGGCGCCGCTGGATCAGTTCCTGATGACGCATCCGAGCTATTTTTTCGACGCCTCGCCCGAGGAAGGCATCGTCAATCCAGACAACATCGCCATTCTCGCGGGGCACCTCAAATGCGCGCTTCATGAGTTGCCGATGCCGGATGAAGAGAAATTCGGGCCTCACGCACCCGAGGCGCTGCTTGAACATTTCGCGTCCGAATCCATCGCGCGGCGAACCGGAGGCAAGACCTATTGGACTTCGGACGCCTATCCGGCCGAGGCGGTATCTCTGCGAACCGCGACGCCGCAAAATTTCATCGTTCACGACACCGGGGCAGGCGAGCGCGTCCTGGCCGAGATCGATTTCGATTCGGCCCAGGTGATGATCCACGAGCACGCGATCTACATTCACCAGGGCCGGACGTATTACGTCGACAAACTCGATTGGGATCGCCGCCGAGCTTACGTCCGCGAGATCAAAGCCGACTACTACACCGACGCGATTTCGAAATCCGATCTCGTCGTTCTGCATGAAGATCAAAAAGAGGCGATCGAGCCGGGGCAAGCAGGTGGCGAAGCGGGCGGCGAAGCGGGCGGCGGGCAGGTGCCGTTCAATCCGCTCCTCGCGCGCAGTCATGGTGAAGTGAAGGTTTCGACGACGGTGCCCAAGTTCAAGAAAGTCAAGTTTGAAACCCACGAAAGTATCGGGTACGGCGATATCCACCTGCCCGAGATGGAGCTTCAGACCGAGGCCGTCTGGTGGACGCTTTCGGCCGAGACCGACGCCTGGCTGGCCCGCCAAGGTGAGGGGAGTGGCGGCGGCGGCGCGAACACCTCCGACACCACGAATTTGGGCGAAGCCCTGCAAGGCCTGGCTTGGCTCATCCATAACATCGCCGCGTTCTATGTGATGAGCGACCCGCGCGACATCGCCGCGCATCCGATGATCCGTTCTCTGCATGACGGTCTGCCGACGATCTATCTCTACGATCGAGTGCCGGGCGGGATCGGCCTCTCGCGTCGGGTTTTCGGGCTGGAACGCCAGATTATGCGCGCGGCGAGCGAGATGCTCGAAGCCTGCCCGTGTGAACACGGCTGCCCGACGTGCATCGGCCCAAGCCTCGGCGCCGAGGGATTCGCCAAACGGGCGGTCGCAACTCTGCTGCGGGGGATAACATCTTGAGCGCAACGATCATCGATGGCAAAGCGACCGCGCGAGCGATTCGCGCCGAGATCGCCGAACGAGTTCGGGCTCGAACCGATGCAGGCGTCCGCCCGCCGGGCCTGGCGGTGGTGATCGTCGGCGAGGATCCCGCGAGCCAGAGCTATGTCCGGGGCAAGAGGAAGGCGGCGACGGCGGCCGGGTTTCATTCGGTCGTTCATGAACTGCCGGGTGATACCTCGCGAGAGAAATTGCTTTCGACCATCGACGCGCTGAACGACGATCCGGCGATCGACGGGTATCTCTGCCAGCTTCCGCTACCCGATCATCTGGATAAGCAAGAAGTCATCCAGCGCATCGATCCGGAAAAGGATGTCGATGGGTTTCATCCGATCAACGTGGGACGGCTTGCGGCGGGCCTGCCGGGATTCATCCCGTGCACGCCGCGCGGCTGCCGAGAGCTTCTGCTGCGCGGCGGGTTCGAGACCGAGGGGCGACATGCGGTCGTGCTGGGGCGGTCTAATCTGGTCGGGCGTCCGATGGCGATGCTTCTGGGGCAAAAGGGCCCGGGCGGAAACGCGACCGTCGAGGTGTGCCATTCACGCTCGGGCGACCTGGCGGAGGCGTGCCGAAGGGCCGATATCTTAATCTCCGCAATCGGTCGTCCGGACTTTGTGACGGCCGACATGGTCAAACCCGGCGCGACGGTGATCGATGTCGGGATTAATCGTGTGGATGCTCCCCAGGGGCCCGGGTCCGAGAAGGGATATCGCCTCGTCGGGGACGTGGATTTCGATGCGGTCTCGCAGGTCGCGGGCGCGATCACGCCGGTGCCGGGCGGCGTCGGCCCGATGACAATCGCCATGCTTCTGCAAAACACGCTGGACGCCTGGGAGCGGCGGACAGGCGGCTAGACACTTCATTTCTATGTCATTGCCGAGAACCAGCCCAACGCTCTTGAGGCGCTCACTCTGGCTCCGAGTGATGCTAGGGATTGCGGCCGGGTTTGCAATTTACACGATTGAACAATGGTGGGCTATGCACGCCACAGTTCCCATCGCGATCATCCGGACGCCTCTAGGGATGCCCGTTTATTGGTTTGTGATGAGCAGTACGATCGTTCTGGCCGTCTTGTACACTCTGCTCGCATTGCTCACGATCCATGCGGATATCCGCGCTCTATCAAGTTCCCCAACTTTCGCTGAGCTCATGATTACTCCAATGGGGGAATCACTCCTCCGCGAATCGCTCATGCGCAAGAGTTGGCCTCTCGTAACGTTCGCCATTATCGTCTATCTTTTGTTTGAAATATTCGGCCTCATGTATTGGGTCGGACCAGCAGACACGCTCAAGTCTTTGGCAGCCCTGAATTCCTACGATTCAGATGGCATTCATGTCTTGATGCTTCCTCTTCACGCTTATGCGCGTTTCTTCATTTACACCCTTTGCGTTTACTGGCCTGCGATCGAAAACCTGCGGCCGCCCTCGCCCAGACGTAACCTTGCTTTACTCGCCTTCTTGAGCATCATTGAAATCGGAATTTGGATTCCAGCGCTGGAAATTGAGACCATGCGGGTCATCTGGGTCCAAACGCTCGGACTCGCGCTCGTCGGCCTCTACTTTTACTTTTTCTGCTTCCGACCAATCCGGAATTCCCCAACCCCTTCGTAATGCTAAATTGTTCAGGCCATCGTGACGATAGAGCAAGGGAGAGGGAGCGGCGGATATGTGGCTCCCCGGGCACTTCTTTTTTTGGCAGCACGCAGCAAAATGCAATTGGTTCAAGAGAATGTCTTCGAGGTCCGGGATCTGCGCGTCGCGTATGGCCGGGGACGCAAGAAACACCAGGCCGTGGACGGGATCAGTTTTTCCGTTCGTCAGGGCGAGACCGTCGGTTTCATCGGCGTGAACGGCGCGGGCAAGAGCTCGACGATCAAGACATTGATGGGATTCATCTTTCCTGAATCCGGCTCGGCGCAGGTTTTCGGGAGCGAAGCCGGCAGCGTCGAATCGCGGCTGCGGATCGGGTACCTGCCCGAAGTGACGCTCTATTATCCGTTCATGAAAGCGCGCGAGGTGCTCGAGCTTTACGGCGGACTGCACGGCATGAGCAAGTCGGAGCTGGCGAAGCGAATCCCCGAGGTTCTCGCCCAGGTCGGCCTCGAAGGCAAGGGCGAGGCGCTGGTCAAGACGTTTTCCAAGGGCATGCAGCAACGCGTCGGGA
>JAJFLK010000316.1 GCA_021772735.1 Candidatus Sumerlaeota bacterium
CGGTCTCATCGCGAAAAACCAGCACGGGTTTGGCGAGAGAAGGGGCTTCCTCCTGGATGCCGCCCGAGTCGGTGATGATGATCGTCGAGCGATCCATCGCGGCGACGAAAGTCACGTGGTCCATCGGCTCGACGAGCCCGATTCGTGGATGCCCGCCCATGACCTCGCGCGCGACATCCCCAATGTTTGGATTCGGATGCACGGCATAGATCAGTTCGGTGTCCGGGACGGCGTCGACGAGATCGCGCGCGCCCTGGCAAACGTCACGAAACGCGGGACCAAAATTCTCGCGCCGGTGCGCGGTCATCAGGATAAGCCTTCGATCCGGCGCGACATCGATCTTAATATCCCGCGCACGCTCGCGGGTGCGCAAAAGCGCGTCGATGACCGTGTTGCCCGTGACGTGGATGGTCGATTCCTCGATGCCCTCGCGGAGCAGATTGAGCCGCGAGCGATCGGTCGGCGCGAAATGGAAACTCGTCAGATCGCTCGTCAGGACGCGGTTGATCTCTTCGGGGAAGGGGTAGAAGCGCTTGCCGGTGCGCAGGCCCGCCTCGATGTGGCCGAAGGGAATCCTGCGATAGAAGCAGGCCAGGGCCGTCATGAAGACGCTCGTCGTATCGCCCTGGGCGAGGACGACGGTGGGTTTCTCATCGCCGAGAACCTTATCAAGCGCCGGCGGCAGCTTTGCGGTCAAGTCGACGAGCGATTGACCGGGCGTCATGATGTCGAGGTCGACATCAGGCACGATCCCGAAGACTTTGAAAACCTCGTCGAGCAGGTCGCGATGCTGGCCGGTCGAGAGAACGCGCGGCTCGGCCCACGGCGCTGCGCGCAGAGTCTCGACGACCGGGGCCATCTTGATCGCCTCGGGTCGGGTTCCGATTGAACAGAGCACCCTGACTTTTTCCATTTGTTAATTCCGATCGTGGCGCGGTATGAGTGCGCCAGATGAAGAGCCCCATTGATATACTCAACTGCCTTCGGTATGGCAAATTCTAACGCCCGCCGGGGTCGCCCGCCCATCGGCCCGAATCGATGCGACGCACCTCGTCGAAAAGGTCAGCGCTTCCGAGTTCCTCTGCGCATGTCCCCGTGACGAATGTCTGCACGCGGCCGCGCAAGTTGGAGAGCACGGCGCGGCGGCGTTCGGCGTCAAGCTCCGAGCCGAAGTCGTCGAGGATGAGAACCGGCGCGGTGGATCGGCCTCGATCGAGCAATTCGGCGGCCACCAGCTTGACTGCCAGTGCGACGAGGCGATGCTGGCCCTGCGAGCCAAATCTGGAAAGGTCTCGTCCGCCCAGGCGAATTCTTACATCATCGCGGTGCGGTCCGAACGCGAGCATCCCCTGCCGCGCGCTTTCGGTATGCTGTTCGTCGAGGCGGACTGCGATGGATGCGGCAAGATCAGCCGCGCTCATCGCGCCGCGCGCCTCAAATTTCAGAGACGGATCGAAGCAGAGTTCGAGCGTCGCCGTCCCGCCGAGATTTTCGAACGTAGGTCCGAGCTGCTCGTGCATATCAGCCAGGTACCTGGCGCGGGAAAGCATGAGCGATGCGCCCGCCTCGGCCAGCGGAGGGTAGAATGCTTCGGCCTGGGCCAGAGCATCGCTCGCCGAGCCGTGCCTTGCCCGCTTGAGCACCGCGTTAATTTGCTTCAAGGCTTTGTGATAGCGCTGGAGCGAATCGAGATAAACGGGCGATCCCTGGCACAGGTCTTGATCGAGAAAACGGCGGCGCCGCGCCGGAGCGCCCCGGAACAAATCGACATCATCCGGCGTGAACGTCACGACGGCCGCACCCTCGAAAAGCGAAGCCAGGCGCGGGGCCAGCACCCCGTCGATGAACGCGCGTTTGAGGCCGCGTCCGAGCGCCACGCGATGAACACGAGGGCCGGAGGGGCGATCGATTTGGGTCGTCACGCTCGCAAGCTCGGAGTCATCCGCGCCGCTCCAGGCGATGCAATCCTCCTCGCGCCGTGTCCGGAAAGATCGGCCAAGCAGCGATAAATGAATGGCTTCGAGCAGGTTCGTTTTGCCCTGGCCGTTATCGCCGACGATAAGATTCAATCCCGGCGCCGGCTTCCAACGGAGCGACGCAATATTGCGAAAATGACTCACCGCGATTTCTGCGACGCGCGATCGCGAATCCGAAGATGTTGCCTCGTCACGGCTATCGGGCGGAGCGTCTGCAGCGGGCGATTCCTGGGCGAGGCTTGTCATGGGGTCGCCTTGCGGAATCGGGCGACGAGCTCGATGTGAGGCGTGTGGGGAAACATATCGACCGGCTGGACGACTTCGAGCTGATACCCGGCGGCGCCGAGCGTCACCACGTCGCGCGCGAACGTCGAGGGATTGCATGAAACATAGACGAAGACCTGGGCGCCGACATCGATCAATCGGGCGAGCGATTTCTTATCCATGCCGCCGCGCGGCGGATCGATAATAACGCGAGAGAATTTTCCGATGCTGCTCACCGCGAGCGGAAGCATGATGGCAATGGTTCCGACGAGGAAAGTTGTGTTTCTAATGCCGTTGTTCTTCGCGTTGACGCGCGCATCCCAGATCGCATCGCGGACGATCTCGATGCCGGCGACGTGCCTGACGCGCGACGCGCAATGGGTCGCGATCGTGCCCGCGCCGCAATACGCATCGAGGACGAGATCGTGGGAATGCAGCTCGGCGAGATCGACGACATGGCGGTAGAGCAGTTCGGCGCCGCGCGAGTTTGTCTGGAAGAAAGCCGCAGGAGAGATGCGGTAGCTTAAGCCGTTCAGCTCCTCGACCAGGACCGGATCGCCCCATCGGAACTTTTCCTCGGCGAGCGTCGCGACATCAGCGAGGCCGGGATTGACGCCCCAGATCAACCCTTGGAGGGAGGAGCACCGTTCTCGCAGGCGCGCAGTCAAAGCCTCGGGGTCTTTAAGTTTATCGCTTGATGTGATGAGCGTCAGTACGACGCCTCCGGTCGTCTTGGAATGCCTCATAACGGCGTGACGCAGCAAGCCTTCATGCCTGCGCGGATCGTATGCGTCGAGGCTTTCTTCGCGCGCCCACTCGGTGATCGCGGCGAGCAGTTCATCGAACGGTTTGGGATGTATCAGGCAGGCGGGGACTTCAAAGATCGAGTCGAAGCGGCCGGGCCGGTGGAAGCCAAGGATGACTTTCCCGGTGTCGTCCGCGCCGAACGAGTATTCCATCTTATTGCGGTAATTCCAGACCTCGGGCGAGGCGATGATGGGACGAATCTCCGGCAGGGGGTCGAGGCCGCCGAGGCGCGAAAGCGTATCGGCGACGTGGCGCGACTTCCACTTGAGCTGATCTTCGTACCGAAGCTGCTGCCAGGTGCAGCCGCCGCACACGTCGAAGATGGGGCACTCGGGTATAATACGGTCTGGCGAGGGCGATTCGATCTCTTCGAGTCTAGCGGTGGCGTGATTCTTCGATTTCTTGAAGATGCGCGCTTTGACTCGATCTCCGGGGACGGCGCCTTCGACGAAGACGACGAATCCATCGGGCTTGGCGACGCCCATGCCGCCGAAAGCGAGATCTTCGACTTCGAGCGTGAGGACGGTGTTTTTCTTTATCTCTGGCATTGGTGCAGGAGTCCACTTCAACCCACGCCGGGTGGAGGTTTGGGCTCAGCCCCTTTCTTGTTGTTTGCAATCCACTCTTTACGAGCCTTGAAATATGCGCGCTTGGCTTCCATCAGATTCAGTTTGTTCTCGGCCAACGTGACGCGCGGGCCGTCGCCCGATGCCTCGTCGCCCTGGCTCTCAGCCTCTGGGGGGGCATCCGCCTTGTTGACCATCGGGGCCATCGCTCCCTTGAGGCGGTGAGCAAGCTCACCGTCTTCGATTTCAATCGCGATGTGCTTGTTGAAAATTGCGTCGTAGGGCCTGGATCGGGGGAAGGACTTTTCGATGACCTTGAGCATTCGCTCAAGCGGCTCGCCTTTGAGAAGCTTTGGATCCTCAAGCAAGGCCATGACGAACGGCTCAAATTGTTCCTTTGGCGGCGGCGGAGTGATGAATTGCGCGAGCGCAGTTTCGGCCGCGTTGGCGACCATCGACTCGCTGTCGCCCAGGCAGCGCAGGATCGAAGGTACGCCCTCGGGCCGAGCCGCCCGTCCGAGCACGGCCAGGGCCTGGATCTGCGTGGCATTTTTCTTGAACAGTCCGCCTTTGGCCTGACCTAGAGCTTTGTCGAATTCCTTGTCGGTGACGATATCCCGTTCCGGGACCGCGCCGACGACCTCATCCAGGTTGCCGCCCTGCAACTTGAATTTGGCGAGGATAGAGATCGTCCTGTCTCCGGGGGACGCGATTTGCCCGGATTGAACTTGATTCGCAATGCCGACGATCAGCGCGGCGGCGCGGTCTCCTCCGAGCTCATCGACGGTATGGATGAGCGTATGAACGATATCGTCGCGATCCAGATCGCGCATTTCGCCCGAGGCCACGTCCAGGACCTTTTCGTCGAGCAGGAGATCTTTGCCTTCGCTTTCGCGATGCATCAGGCTTGTGCGGATCATGGTTTCGAGAACCGGAAGGGCGCTTTCGTCGCCGATCTTGCCCAAAACCTCGGCGAAGACGGGCACGGCTCCGTTGAATGTCGATGCGTGACGCTCGGCTTCGGCGAGCATGACGGGCAGACAATCCTTACCGAGGCGCCGAAGGACGCCGGCGAGAGGCTCGCGGAAACCACCGGGATATTTCTTCGTGTCGTTTATCTGGTCGCCGGCGTCTCGACGAAACATTGCCCGTGTGATGATCTGAGCCGCCCAGTTTCTCAGTTCGAGATCGAGCTGTTTGAGGTTGACTTGAAAAAGCACATCCGCCGCGGTCAGAGCCAGCCTCGCGTCGCCCTTCTTAACGCTCTTGATAACTCTGCTTACAATATCATTGCGCTCGGCCGGATTGGTATCCTTTGCGCGGACGATTCGTGCCAGCGCTTCGAGGTGGAATTGTGCTTTTCGCGTAAACTCGGGGTTGGCGCTCTTCTTGGCGGCCGCTTCGAGCAAACCAAGGATCAGGTCGCTTGCCTCGGGGCCCGCGATGCGTCCCATCGCGTCGATGATGACCTTCTGCTCGCGCCAATCCTTGGTTGCTTTGAGCATGGCCTTCAAGGCAGGGGAAAAGGCCTGGCTGCGCAGCCCGCCCATGACGCCGGCGATCAGTGCGACGCGATCCTTGCCCTCGGAGCTTTCCGCCAGCTCGATCAAGGGGCGTTGGAGCTGCGGGTTTTCGCCAAGATTGGCGAGGCCCCGCACGGCCGTCAGTTTTGCGCGTCCGCCGAGATTGACGAAAATTCGCTTCTCCGCCTTGCTGACCGAATCCACATTTGCCGAGTCGGCGGGACAGAAATCGACGGCAATCTTGAGCGCGTCAATGAAGTCGTCAGAGGAGTGTGCGGTTCTGGAGTCGTCAGCCCGCCGAAGCATGAGCCCCGCGCGGAAAATGGCTGCGATCTCGGCTGTAAAAGCCTTTATGTCCTCGGGCGAGGGCTCTCCGACCTGGGCGTTGTGCGGGCAGGCGTTTCGGACCTGGCCGATGGCATCGTCAAGGGACTGGGTCGAATCGCGGTCGCTCTCTTCGAAAGCAAGGCCCTGATTCGCCTTGACGGTTTTGTCGAACGTGGCTTCAAGGTCGAGCCCAAGTCGCGCCACCTCGGGCAATTTGCCGAGCTCGTTGATGATTGCGGCGCCCCGTTTTGAATCGAACCTCATTGAACCCATTGCGCGGACGCAGGAAGTTGCGAGGCGCTTGGCGTCTTTCTCTGAGGTCGCCCGCCCGACCAGCGCTTTGAGCCGGGCCAGCGCGATCTTGGGCTTGCTCGTTGTGACCGCCGCACAGGCTTCGCGCGTCAGCCGCTCTCTCGTGAGGGCTTCGAGTTCTTTTTCCCAGTGTTGCGTCCGGCCGATCCGATCGCCAAGCACCTTCATCATGGCCTCGGCGACAGGTTTGGGGAGCGAGCCTTCGAGGAGCTCAGCGAAATCGTGAACAGGCCGAACGTGATAATCGGCGTATAACTTCAGCAAATGCTGCGTCATGGCCTTCGCGAGTTCGCCGGTGCGCTTGGGCTCGTGCTTGAGGAGCTCCACGAACCGCTTCATGGCGCGGTCTGGATGACCTTCGGCAAGCAATAAATGGATTTCCTGCATGGGAGGCGCGGACCCACCAACGGGTGACCCTCATGGGTCGAAGTTGGCCAAAATTGACAATTCCCCGGATGACTCGTCCTCTCGGGATTAGCCGAGAGTCCATTCGGGATTCCATTATAATTTCGACATCGCGCTTCGGCAAGGCGCGTCTCTTGTCTCAATCGGGCGCGCGGTGCGCGGAGCCTCAGCTCCCGAGGGATTTGACTTCACTTCGATTCGAGCTGGGCTTAGTATGACCCGGTTAAGTGCCCGCATTTCATGTGCTCTTGAGGAATTGGAAGCCGACTCGTGCCGGATCAAAAGCTCGAACAGTTCAAGACGTTGCTCAAGCTCAGAGGCCTGAGCATGACCAGCGAGCGCCAGCAGATCCTGCGCGCGATCGTCGCGTTGGGCGCGCGTTTCAGCGTCGATGATCTTTACTTCGCCATGCACGAGTGCGGGATGAAGACCTCGAAGGCGACGATTTACCGGACGATTCAGCTTTTGCTCGAATCGGGGATCGTCAACGAATCGGCGCTCTCGGGTCGCCAGGCCAGTTACGAGCTGGCCGAACCGGGCGAGCATCGTCTTCACATGGTCTGCCAGCATTGCGGCAAGACGTCCGAGGTCCGGGGCGCTGACGTGGATCGATTCGTCGCGCAAATCTCCGAGAGCCATGAATTCCTTCCCCTTGCCGCGCAGATCAAGTTCTCCGGCATCTGCGTGGATTGCGTCGAAGCCAATCCGATCTCTCTGCGCCGCGAGACCTGTGTACCGTTTCTAAAATACTACCAGAGCCGGCAGACCAAACCGGCCGACGCCAGCTAACCCATGAGCAATCGGGGGGCAACCAGCATTTTTCGAGATCGCGCTGTCGAGCGAACGCTTCGCGAGGCCGCAGACATCGGCGTTGCCATTCTCCGCAAATATCACGGGCGCAAGATCAACGTGGAAGAGAAAGGCGCCGTCGATCTCGTGACGCGAGCCGACCGCGAGGCCGAAGACCGAGTTTTCAAATACCTTGCTTCTCGGCATCCGGGCCACGCCCTGATCGGCGAGGAAAGCTGGGACGGATCGTGCAATCTGGGGGCCGGATATACTTGGATTCTCGATCCTCTGGACGGCACGACGAATTTCGCGCATGGCCTCGATCATCATGCCTTCTCGCTTGGTCTGATGCTCGACGGCGAGCCTGTTGCCGGAGTCGTCGTTGACCCGCAACGCGATCATGTCTATCGCGCTCTGCTTGGGCGCGGGGCTTTTCGCAATCGCAAGCGCTTGCACGTCTCCTCGGCGACGCGTCTCGGTCACAGCCTGATGGCAACCGGATTCCCATACGATCGCCGCGATCACTTGGATGAGTTGTTCGAGTGTCTGCGCGAGTTTCTGCTGCGTTCGCGAGGGATTCGACGGATGGGCGTCGCGTCGCTCGATCTCGCGCTGGTCGCCTCGGGTCAGATCGACGGCTATTACGAAAAGACCTTGCACGCCTGGGACGTGGCGGCGGGCATGCTTCTGGTCACTGAAGCCGGAGGGCGGATTACGGATTTTTCGGGACGCAAATTCGATCCATTTGGACGGACCTTGGTCGCCTCCGCGCCGGGTATTCACGGGGCGATGATCCGAATTATCAAACCGATCCGAGCGAAATACGAGGCGGCCGAGCAACAGTAAACTGATGGAAGAGGCTGAAGAGTTCACGTTTTCGAGCGCCGAGCCCGGCGAAACGGAACGTATTGCCGCGATCTTCGCACGCCAATTGCAAGGCGGGGAGATCGTGACGTTGCGCGGCGTGCTCGGCGCGGGTAAGACGCTTTTCGCCGCCGCGATGATTCGGGAGCTGGGCGTCGCCGAGCCTGTCTTGAGCCCCACGTATGTTTTGCAGCGATCCTATGGCACGAGCGCTGGATTGACGATCCACCACATGGATTTTTATCGCCTTTCGGGGACGGATGACCTGGAGGCTTTGGGCGTAGATGAACTCTCCACCGATGACTCCATAGTGCTCGCCGAATGGCCCGAGCGCTGCCCGGGCGCGTTCGGTGAAATCACCGCACAGGTCACGCTCGACGTGATGTCGGAGCAAGGCCGCTCGATTACGTTCCGGCTCGGGGTCTTGCCGTTTGAACGTGATGGATTCGCCCGTGCTGCAAGCACATTGAAGCCGGATCTGCGCAAGCCATAGAAGCCCGTCGATGAGGCGCAGTCCCTTGGCGGGAGTTTACCGCGCTTCGTTCAGCGTGCGTTGCGTATAAGCATCGAGCGCGCGCAGCCGGGCCTGAGCTTCGGGTTTTGCCGGATCGCCGTCGGCGCGCGCCGCGATCGCGAACTGCTCGCGCGCGCCGGCAATATAGCTTTCCCAGATCGAGGATTCGAACAGCGCCGTTGCCGGCGGGTTCAAGCGCGCATAGTCTCCGGCGAGATCAGCATAAAAACCGCCGAGCAGCAGGCGATGCTCTCCATCCCTGCGGCCGTCCGCATGACGCTCGATCAGCTCGCGCGCGGCTTCAATCGCGCGGTCTGAGCCTTCGGCGATCGTGTATCGGTTACGGAACAGCATCAGCGCCTCTTTCTCTCGTGCGCGTTCAAGCTCAACCCTGAGCAGCGAGGCATATGGGAACACAGGTTCGTCGGGCTCAAGAAGATTGATGAGTCGGGCCTGAATCGAAGCGAGCTGATTGAGATACGACTCGATCGTCATCGCATCCTCGCGCTCAGATGTGATGTCGGCGATTCGCTCTGCCCATTTCAAGCGGATGGCCGCCTCCTCGGAGAGTGATGAGCCGCTCTGGACGACTCGGCCAAACGAGACCGACGCGGCATCCCACTCGGTGAGGCGCTCAAAACATTCGGCCTGCCCGAAGGCGATGATGTCGGCGTAGTCTTCGCCCAGGATTTGATCCAGCTCGTTGAGACGCGCAAGAGAGACGCGGAAAATATTTCGCCCTTCGAGATCCTGACCCGGGACGGCCCGGTACGGATCAAACAGAAGATGGATCCGAAGTTCCGCGATGACGGCGAGCACGGATTCGTGGGGATAGGGCTCCGCGGGCGGCTTGCGCGCACAGCCTGCTGAGGAAGCCTGAAGGGCCGCGAGCACGAACGCGGCCGCCAAGCGTCCGGTTCGAATTCTCCCCCGGTGCGGTGGTCTGTGATGGATTTGCATCGTGATCCGTGTGGCGAGGGCAATTGAGCGAGCGGACGAGGCGAGGCGTTCGCCCATCCAGAGTTTGATAATGCAGGCCGAAGCGCCAAATCCCGGGCATGTGGGCGGAGATCAAGGATAGCCGACGCCGTGTAGGAATCAGGTCCGCCGTAAATTTAAGCCGGCGGCTTGCCCCCGCATTCACGAATCCATTCGGCGACGTTGGGATCGGCGCCGCCTAAGTCGAAGTAACGCAGATACAACGGCAGTGCGCGCGAGGGATCTTTCATGTGTTTATGATAGAGCACCCCGAGGCTTAGCACGTAGCTGGGGTTGTTCGGGGCCTTGCCGATCGCGTCCTTGAAAAGGCCTTCTGCACGATCGAGCTTCTTTAGCGTGACGTAGCACTGGCCCTTCCCATTGATTGCCGCTGCGTAATCGGGAGCATAGGATAAAGCCCGATCAAAGTACTCCAGTGCCTGGTAATCCTGTTGGAGGCCCACTTCTGTGAGACCCAAGTTCGTGTAAACTTCGGCCAGCCGATTTCGGACCATTGGCGCGACTTCGTCCTCATCACCCATAAGGTCGATCACTCGCAGGTAGGTTCGATGCGCATCTTCGATGCGATCGCCCATGGCCGAATAGATCAGTCCCATTTCAAAGAGGTATTGCGGATTTTCGTCGGTCAGGTCGAAAAGCTGCTCGTACTGTTCGAGAGCCTCTTCGTACTGCTCCATCTCCTTCAGCGTGCGGCCTGCACCCAGCCATGCTCGGTACTGACCCGGATCGACGCGCTTGCCTTTATCGAATTGAGCGAGCGCTTTGCGGTGTTCGAGGAGATCGAGGTAGATCTCGCCAAGCTCGCAGATCGCTTCGTAACGGCTTTCCTGTGCC
Organism: Candidatus Sumerlaeota bacterium; assembly: GCA_021772735.1. Taxonomy (GTDB): domain Bacteria; phylum Sumerlaeota; class Sumerlaeia; order MVZB01; family JAJFLK01; genus JAJFLK01. The sequence goes on from JAJFLK010000316.1 coordinate 10,181, forward strand.
TTGAGCACGGTCAGAAGCAGGTCCAGCGCCTTCAAATCCTGCTCGGTGTGCCGGTAAGATATCGCCAGCTGAAACCTTACCTCGTGCTCATCACCGGCTGGGGCGAAGCCCTGCATGTTCGCCAGGGCCTTCTCAAGCAGGGGCATGGCGTTTTCCCAGTCCTCGCGCTTGTAGTAGATGCGCCCGAGAAGAATGTGCCCCCGGCTTTCGTTCGGGCGATCCGCAATGATCTGGCGCAAGTTTGAGATGGCCCGGTCGTTCGCCGGCGTATCTTCAATCAGCTCGTCCATAATCGGTCGGTAAGATTGGATGATCCGCTCGGAGACACGCGGGAATCTCTTGCCTGTGTCTCTTTGCGAGACCACCCAATACGTGTTGGCGGCGCTGCGGAATTCGGACATGCGAAACTGGACATCGCCGATCGTTTTTTGGTATTCGAGCAAACGCCCCCGGTCCAGGAGCGTGGGATCCGCTTCGACCAGCGAGATCCCCTTTTTGTAAAGATCGTAGGCCTCTTCGAGTCGGGGGGGGTAGATGGCGATCATATCGGCGAGTTCGAGATGCGCCAAAGCAAAATCGGGATAGGCCTCGATTGAGCTCTCATAAGCTTCCTCGGCCTTTGCATAATCGACTTTATTCTTAAAGTTGCGTGCCTGAAGCGAATAGACGTCGGCGAGTTTTCGGCTGCATCGATCACGCGCGGAATCATTTTGCGCCTTCGGAACGAGTCCTGCGGCCAGCTCGAGCGCTTCGTCGAAATGTTGGAGACTGACCTGGAAGTCGATAAGCTTGAAATCAGCCTCGAACTGGCGCGTGTCGCGTTCGTCGATTCGTTGCTTGAGATCCAAGACCCTTCCGGACAGGTATTCATCTTCGGGGTTGGATTTGAGCGCGCGGAGGAATCTATGCAGCGATTCGTCCAAGTCGCCGCGCTGGAAGGCGATTTCAGCTCGCCGTTCATCTTCGCCGATATTCTCGCGCCGTTCGATGGAGGCGACGTTAGCTCGTGGGAATCGGAGCGTTCCGGCCGACGTGCGCAGGAAGACTCTTTTCTCGTCCGAGCGATCCATGTCGATCACGCCTTCGATCATCCGCCCGTCCTTAAGCACAATCTTATCGGCGTGGGCGGTCGCCCCCATCAGGACCGCAAGGCCCATGACGAGCGCGCCCAAGGATTGACACCCCGATGCGAACACGCCAGCCACCGCGCCGCGATGTGGTCCACTGAACCGTTGAGGGACTCTCGGTTTCACTACGTTCTTGCCGACGCTTAGGCGGCTGACCTGTTCCGAAGGCGCCCGCACCGGCATTTCCTTCCCTAAGCAATCCGCCAGATGGCCTACCGCCACCTTCTCTTGTAAGGACTCTGAGTATAGTCTCAAGGTTTGCGGGCGTCAACGCAGCGTGAGGACTAATCCGGCTCCGGAACTCCTACCGAACGCTCGGCCAAAGACCTGAAATCGGTCGCTTTAGCCGCGATCAACGTCTGGAGAGATCCCTAACGAACAAGGCCGGATCGATGGCCTGTCCGTCTTTATGAATTTCAAAGTGAAGGTGCGGTCCCGTCGAGATGCCGGTCGAGCCCTCATATCCGATCACGTCGCCCTGGCCGATCCACTGGCCTTTCTTGACCGACGTTTTTGCCAAATGGAAATAGGCCGTCTTAAATCCATCGGCGTGGCGGATTTCCACATACTTGCCCTTGGACCAGTTTCTCGATGCGCTCTCGACCTGCCCGGCGGCGGCCGCCCTGACCGGGCTCTTGTATGCCGCCGCGATGTCCACGCCTTTATGCACTTTTCCGCCGCCGCCCATCGGATTCTTTCGGTATCCGAAGCCCGAGGTCATTCTCCCATCGAGCGGGACAATAAATCGTTTGGTATCGGCAAGCGTGAATGCGGGACCGCCATTCGGGTTCGAGATCACCGACAAGGCCTCGACGATGCGAGCAGATCCGTAGGCTTCGGCACGAACTTTTATTTCCCCAGAAGCGATCTTGTATTCGACCCCGGGATTCGGCATATCGTCACCGTCGGCATCCAGGTCGGAATCAAGGATTCCC